>DAOPKE010000066.1:0-14788 GCA_035390965.1 Bacteroidales bacterium
TAATTATGAGTTTTTATAATGATAGTGTTCCAAATCTCCGGAACCTGAGCCCCGAGGATGCGGAACATATTATTGAAATGGGAACATCCGATAATTATGGCTGGGCAAATAGCATATATGACATTTATGCTCTCGGATATCACTATGAGACAAATGGCGTTAAGTATATCGGCTGGGGCAGATTGAATGCGTTTTATTCGATAAAGCATATTGACACCTCACTTGTTTATTTCAGACATATTGACACAACCCTTGTTCTTTCCACATCGTTGTTTGGGGCTGTTCAAAATTTCTCAACCATTAATCCTTCCGAAAGTTTTAATGGTTATTATACATCAAGCCATTTTTCGACTGCAACAGCCTATCCCGTTGAAACGGTATTCAACCTGCAGCCACCGTCCAATGTTGAAATTGATACCGTGTGGGTGCGCAATAGCAGTTCCAACCTTTGGGGACAACCCCACCAATCAGCTTCTGGCTGGCAGTTTACCCCGGAAGACAGCGTTATGCTGACCTATTTTGATGGATTTACTGCTAAAACAACCGGCTATGTCTATCTTATCGGAAATTATGCTCCGCTGTCTATTGGCGACACCATTCACATCGGTCTGAGTGTTTACGGTCATTATACCGATACGGAAGGATTTATTGAAACTGAAAACGCGACAGATTTTTCAGTTTTTCCTAATCCGGCAAGCAACGATGTGACAGTTGTTTTGCAGCAGCCCGACTCAGCAGCTGAAATCCGCATTTCGGACATCAATGGCAGGATTTTCAGCAGAATTCAATTGTCCGGCGGATTGCAGACAATTTTGATCAATACAAACGAATATCCCGGCGGATTATATCTTATACAATACATTAACCGGAATACTACACTCACAAAAAAACTGATCGTTTCACACTAATAACTCACAGTCATGAAAAAAATATTTTCAACCATAATCATTTCACTCAATTGTCTTGTTTCATTCAGCCAGACATTTGAATGGAAACGACTTTCGGATGATATTGTCGATTCCGTTTATCAGCAAGCCGTGTTTAATACAAATGACATTGTTCTGAAAAATCAGAACTACTATTTTGCTTACACCATATTCCCATATGAAAGCGAATGGGGTGGATCAAGTGTATTTCGCGCGGGATATCTGTATCCAACCATACTCAGCCAGGATAATCAGGTTATCATGGCCGATACACTTTATCTTGATTCTATTTTCTTCAGTCAAAACATTGCTACAACCTTCATTCAGAATGACACTTTCAGAGTGATCATCAATTATCCGGTTCTCGATTCAGCCACATATTGCAATAATACAATTCTCAGAAAAGGCATTCCGGCGCCGAAATGCAAAGGTTTTCTAATGATCAACTATTCTCTTACAGGTGGATTTTTAGGATATGATAGTCTGGCTTTGCCACCGGCTGTTGAACATCTTGCCAATTTAAGCGAAGCCGCTTCAAACTGCGCGCTATTCATTAAAGATCTACTCGTCAACAGTCAACAGGAAGTTTTTATTCATTTAGGTTATAACCTTAGAAGTGGATCTGCAGGTGTATTTCCACTTGATACCGCCAGTTTTATTGTGAAATACAATTCCGATCTTTCGGTTAGCAATAAAGTTATTCCCGTTTTACTTAAAAGCAAAGATTCTGATTTTCCGATGAGTCTGAAAATATTCAATGAAAATTTGTACCTGCTTGGCAGCATAAGCGATTCCGTCATTGTGGATAATATGCTTTTTATATCGGACACTACTGCCGGATATAAAACTTTTGCTGTTGAATTTGATCGGAATTTGTATTCTTTGAAATCAAAAACACTTCCCGGGTCATATTATAGTTTTATTGTTGACCAGAATAATAACATTTATCTTTCAGGTTATTATAATTATCCATTATCTATTGACGGAAGAGTAATTATTCCTACAATCTATGCCGACCCTGACACTTTTTATGTTTCCGATGCTATTATTATGAAATTAAAACCGGATTGGACAATTGAAAATTACATTAACATTCTTGACGGTTGCGGATCACCGAAAATGTACAACAATGGTGAGCGGATTTTCATGAAGGATCTAAGAAATTGCGGGCAATTACTTCTTCAAAATGGTGATACAATTGATAATCCGGTGAGCTCTCAAACGGGATGCAATAATCTTATTCTCATTAATAATTCTACGCTGATTCCATTTTGGGATTACAATTTTCCTTTGGATAATACTGTCATGAACATATATTTCAATTCGGATAATATGCTTCTTAATTTCAGTGCTTATTATTATTATTTAGCAGGGTTCGGCGATACGGACACATTGTTCTTAAGTGGATATTACTATCCGGTAGTTCTGGCACAAATCAGCATCACAGGGCTCGGCCTTGAAGAAATGTCCGGCAGTGAGGCAGCGCCACTTGTTGTTTATCCGAATCCGGTATCGGATCAGCTATTTGTGAAACTACCCGAAAACGACGATTTCATTGTTTTCGTGTTCGATCTGAATGGGAAGCTACAAATTCGAAAACAACTTTCCGGTAGTGAGAACAGTTTGAATGTTTCGGGCTTGAACCCGGGCTTGTATATCGTCCACGCACAAAACGAAAAGCAGATTCTTACCGGGAAATTTTTGAAGGAATAATTGAGAACTTGTTTGCTGTCTGAGAAACAGCTGCCGAAAGGCTATTTTCCAATGCTTTTGTTTTAAAAATCAATTTCATAGTCTCTAAGGAATAACCATGTCAATTATCACCGATGCGCTCGCGGAACTGTTTTCTGTTACAACCAGAATGTTGTCCGTGGTCGAGCTTATCAGATCACCTTTAAGATGCAGTTTGTCGCCGTTCATATCGGCAAATGCATACAAATAATAGGTGCCGGGGTGCATGTTCCGGAAGGTCACAGATTGAGTGCCGGCTGGTAGAAATACGTACCGAGAGTAATAATTTTTATAGTCATTTCTGAGTTTCAGACCGTCGAAAATGGACTGCGTGGTCAGTAGAACGAATAGTTCCTTACCTGCAGGATCGCTGAATTCAGGGCTGACAGAAATAGACACTTTTGCTGATCCTGTGTAGGGTTGCTCTTTTTCTGGGTAGGGGTCGTTTGTGAAATCAAAGAAGATACTTTCGCTCATGCCGCTGAATGCCTCGTTGAAATTGCGGATCATGGTTTTCTTCGGATATCCGAAATGTGCTATAGCTTCATTGGCGCTGGTTTTGTCGCCGCTTACTGCCAGCCATCTGGAATGCAGCACCGGAGTTTTTTCCTTGTTGAATTTGCTGGTATAAACTTCCATAATCATGCTATCGCCCCGGAATGTAAAAGCTGTTGAAGCGCGTTGCTAACCGCCCTGAAAATCGGCAAAACGATAATATCCTTTTTCTTCGTTCACCGAATCGATAACTTCGTAGGTGTCGCAGCAGCTGTTTTTGAAGCAGCCCTGGGTGCGCATTGCCACCTTGAGTTCATTTTTGTGGCGGACAATGAAGAAGCTGGTGTTGTTTACAGTATTACTGTCAAGCAGTGAAAACTGGGAAATCTGTCCGACCGAAACAGGGCTGAAATCGACTGCCCACTCAGGAAAACTTCCGGCTGAGGTTGTGGAAATCACCGGTCCGTGTCAAGTTCCGGGGAGACGGCTCAGTATGCCAAATCCTTTAACGGGTTCTGTCTGCTGTTCTGCAATTTTGTTACCGCGACAGGCTGACAGAGCTATGCTGAAGGATACTGCCAATAATATCAGAAGTATTTTTTGCATTTGATTATTTTTCATTAGTACACAAAAGTATTGTTTTTCCCTTATTCTGATTATTAACATTGAAGATATAAATTAGCTGAATCCAAATGCAATATTCTGACTTCAGGCGGTTTACTGTTCTCAAAAATAGTTTAACGTGTATCTTCCATCTGAAATAATTTGTACCTTAGTGCTATGAAAATAAATCTGGCGTTATTATTCCTGATGATAATTCTTGTTTCATGCAAGAAAGACCCCAAGACCATTTCCATCAGCGGAACGGTGACCGATCCATATCAGAACATTCCGGTGGCGGGCACGAAAGTCACTTTGCAGGCCAATGGCGTAGTTGAAGGTGTTTACAATTCGTCGTATGTAACATTGGGTATTGCCACTACCAATGCTGCGGGTCAGTTTGAGTTTATTATTGAAGAAAGTGCTTACGACTCATTTCGCTTTTCATTTTTGAAAGATGGTTATTATTCGTTGCAGGAAATTGTCTCTGCTGGTTCTATCAGCCCCGAAGAGCCGTATGATGGTGCATTTGATTTTTCATCCGAGGCAACGGTGAAAGTGCATATTAAAAATGAAACCCCGTTTGATGATAATGATAAGCTGATTGCTCGTTTCGAAAACAATCCCATCAGCAGTTTCGATTGCTGCAGCTCAACGCCGGTCACATATAGCGGAATGTCAATCGACACCACATTCTACTGTAAGTCAGTTGGTGGATTTGATCTCAAATTATTCAAGTCGCTTCTGAAAAACAATGTGATTACATACGACACCGACACCATACACACCATTCCGTGCGACACGACGGAGGTTGAGTTGTTGTATTGATGACAATTTCCTTATTTTTCAATAACGGTTATTGTTCCTAAATATTCTTTTTCGAGGTTTGTACCATATCTAAATACATAAAAGTATGTGCCATCTGAAATTCCGTCTGGGCTCCAGTTATTTTGATAATCAACTGATTCAAAAATCACTTTTCCCCAACGATTATAAATAATCAAAGAGTTGTGGATCATTTGGCCGTTTTCAATAATAAAACAATCATTATGACCATCCTGATTTGGTGTTATTACATTGAAAAAATTCAGGAAGGGTATTATCTCAAGATTAGTTGATGTGGTATCTGAACAGCCAAATTCATTTGTAACAACAACCAGATAGTATCCCGCATCTGATTCTGACGCAGGTGAAATCACGGGATTTTGACTATATGAAAATATATTATTGTCGTGAAACCAAAAATAATTATTTCCGCCTGAGGCATACAAAGCTGCATCGGATCCGCTTATCACAGGGCCATTGTTTGAGGCAAAGACATTGGGTAATGGATTAATCGAAATAATTAAAGTATCCAGGGTTGTACAATTATTAGAATCGATGGATTCGATTGTGTAAACTCCTTCGTTTAGAATTGTTGCATCAGATATCAGTATTACGGAATCAGTCGTTGAAAACTGATTTGGTCCAGACCACAGATATGAGTTTCCGCCAGATACAGAAAGCACAATGCTATCACCTATGCAAATTGGGCTATTGGAATTTGTAGTAATTGAAGCCGGTACGAATAATGAGACCTGTGTTTCCGTGCTATCAATGCATCCATTGACATCTGTTCCAACAACAGTATATACGCCAGTAAGCGAATCGGAGTTGATTTGAATTGAAATTGTCTGACCATTAGCATAGAAATTATTTGGACCAGACCATGAGTATTGAGATGCACCAGAGGCATATAATTGAAAAGTATCGTTGAAACAGAGCAGCGAGTCTCCCGAAATGATAATCTGCGGATTTGGATTGACATTAAGAAAAACCGAGTCAGATTCAACACTGCAGCTCCCAATGTTCCCAGATACGTTGTACCATCCTTCGCTTGATAGACTAACAGAGCTCAGGATAGTGCTTTGATTGTTGTCTGTAAAACCGTTTGGGCCAGTCCAATTGTATGATGCCCCAGAAAGTGAGTTTGCAGATAATGTGGCGCTTTGTCCAACACATACAGAGTCGCTTGATGCATTAATTGAAAAGTGATACCTGGCATAGTCTGAGAAATATCCAAACCTGCATCCGCCCGTTGGATCCCCATGAATCAATCCCAAATGAAACACATCTGATGTATTTGAAATTTTACCGATCCCTCCAACCGGTACCTGAGTAATATCAAATGATAATAACGCATATTGCCACAAACCATTTGTGCCAGGTACATTGGAAAAAGAGCTGGCATTAATAATACCTGGAATGTCGTTAAAAAGAAAATTATTAATACCAGTGCTTTGCACCAACAATGTTACCTGCAAATCTTGTGTGCTTGAACGTGCAAAACTGACACTATTTGATCCGGTACATTCTACCGAAGGCAGGACACTTAAACCAATTTCACAGCCATATCCTGAAAGTTGTGTAACATATATGGGTGCTGAAGACTGGAAATATGCAGCTGGATTAGCTCCGATGTCGTATTGCACACTTTGTCCTGCATTTAGTGTCGTGAAAAGTGCTCCATTTACTGATATTTGGGTTGAATTCTGCGTGGCCAACAGAAATATTTTATCATAAGGAGGATTCAGAAAACCTCTAACAGCAATATATTCGTTGCCAATCATTGTAACCGGAATAATCTGATCCCCCCCTAAATCGGCGCAACCGCCATAAGGAGCTCCATTTAGAAGATCATCCTTCATTGTTATTGCAATGTTTTTATCTGATACTACATATGATCCTTGCAGGTGCAGTGAAGCGCTATTTGAAGCAGCTGTAACCGAGAATGTTTCTCCTTTGTTTAATGTAATTATAAAGGGAACGCCTGCTACATGCCCCACCACATCATTTGATGGATTTATTTGAATGGTTGTGTTACTTTCTGTTGCTATGATATCAAAAGATGAATATGGTGTTGGGAAATAGGCCGAACCATTATCCAGAAAATGTTGCATGGGAATATAAAACTCTGTCCCTAATGCGTTTTTGCCTTTTAATGCAAAAATTTCCGGATTGCAATTGCAATATGTACTTGCCACTTCATAATAAGCAAATACGGGTTCAGTTGAGTTTATTTTCAAACCATAATTTAACACTGTATTTGGTGGCGTGTTTTCAATCTGACTTAAATAATTCGACAAATCAACACTATTCATACTGTTGGCTGGAATTGCGACCACTATTGGAGCAAATGTGGCATTGGCCGGCTGTGAAATTGTTACTGTTGCAGGATTTGATTCAGTTGTGATTCTTAAAAATATTGGAATATCAAAACTTTGATTAACGGAAACCTCTGGCGCGGCAAACCAAAAGGCTGTATCTTTTTGGCAAAATGAGAAGATGGATATACATGATAAAATACATGCAGCATATACATGTTTCATATAAACGAGGTTGATAATTAATATTCAAAACAATTTTCAAAAATAGTACAATTATTTAATATGATACATATAACTCATATGCATACAAACCATAACTCAAAAAGGGCCACGCACAAATGATAATTTATAATCCGCCCCTACCCATCAATACGCATACAAATCATAACTCAGTCCGAACTGGAAATCCCATTTATTGGCGGGCTGCATGTAATATTCCGAAAACACCAGGCGTACCGGCGCATACAAGCGCAGAAAATGTACATCGGCCATCAGGTGAATTCCGACGGATGAAATATTCAGGTCATTTTTTGTAACGCCGTAATCATAGCTGATCATGCCATTGATGCGTTTCAGAAAAATCAATGAACCCAGGTGTACATCGGGATAGAGCAGGGGGCAGGCATACTCTGCTGAAACGAAGGATTGGACAGGGTTTTCAATCAGGTTAAAACAACGGGGCGCCGACATCATGGTGCTAAACGGAAGTGCAAGCGTATCGCGCAATTCATATCCGCCGCGGATGCGAAAACCATCGTGCCGGAAAACGCCCGGAAGCCACATTCCGCCAATACCAGCAAGCAATGTTCCCTGATGATTATCGAAGTCCTGCCACAGTGCCCCACCACCGAAAAACGCACCCAATTTGGGATACAGGTTTCTGTTGTTTGTGTATTTATATGCAGACAATGATAAAAATCCCGCATATCTGGAATATCCCATCATGCCATCTCCTGTGTCAATGGCGCACCAGGGGCGCGTTTCGAGCTGCGGTGTGATATGGAAAGACCAGGCATTTTTTGAATAGGTCAGTGGAAGCGAAGCCGATAAATTCAGATCGTTGTAAGAATAATTCACGGCTCCGTCAACAAAAGGCAGATAATTGGTATATCCTAAAGTTAGAACCGGGTACCAGCCGTAATATGATGCCCGCACACCAGATTCTATTGTTGCTGTTGATAAATTATAACCACTGAAAACTGAACCGGCAAGTGTGCTGAGCATATTCTGCGAATCGAACTGAATGCCCGGATTGATGGTGCCAGCTGAAGGATCGATGGACAGCGGACCCCAAGAATGTATATTGATCAGATGTTTGTCTTTGGAATAGGGCTTTGCATCTGAAATTTCAGCGTTGGTTGTATTAATGGAATCACACAATGTTTTTGTTTGCATGCTGAGCGAATCAGCCATTTCATACATGAATTCCCATCTTGAAACCGGCTCTGCAGGCGTTATTTGACTGATATGACGGACTTGATATCCATGTGCGGTCATTTCGCTGAAATACAATCCTGTCTTTCCGTCCGAAACCGGAAAAGCCGCTCCAAATGCGGTGTTTGTGATGCATTCAGGATTCCCGCCGGTCACTGAAATACGCCAGATCTCTTCATTGCCGTTCATGGTTGAATTGAAATACAAATGGTCGCCAATCAGTGTAAGATTGCTGAAATTTTTATCGGGCGATGATAATAAAACCTGAGCTGTTTTTGTTGTACCGCCGAATTTTATGATCCGGCGCTGTGAAACGGTTTGCTGTATGATATATAGATTTTTTGCGGCATTATCAACAGCCATAGACAGTGGTTGTTCAATATATGGAAATTCAGCCCAGCCCAGTGTTTGCGAGCTTTTCAGATCAGTAACGGAAATCATGTAGGTTCCGTCGTTGCGGTATGCACAGGTTGCCAGTATTTGTCCGTCGGGACTAACAGCTGGCAGCAATTCTTTAAATGTGACGGAAATATTTTCAACTTTTCCCGAAGTGATGTCGAGGCGCAATGTTCTCGAAAAGTCCACCATTTCCCATCTTTCGTGAGGCCTGTATTCCGAATAATAAATATAGCGGCCGTCAAATCCGAAAGCATCGTCATGTATGTAGTTTGTGTTTTTGATTACTATATCGCGCCGATTTTTTCCGGTAATGACAAAGCAGGGTTCGCCATGAATCGATTGACTGAAAGCAACAACATTGCCTGCAGAATCGCATCCAATGGGTCTGTAATGACGATAATCCCTGGATTCAGTAATTGGAATTGTTGTTGTCAGAGGAGTGGCTGATAGTTCAGCATTGATAGAATTCAGCATCCAGACTTGTGTTGAATCATGGAACGTACGGAGAGGAGTATGGTCAGGAACATTTTGCTTGAATGATCGCGGAAACATTCCGAAATTATTTTTCATAAAAGTTTCAGCATATACTTTCGGCCAGAATTGCGCACCGAATGATTTCTGACCTGCCGCCACCATCCAGTAACCATACAGATATCTGTCGGGGGTGTAATGATTGTCGGAGCCAAGAACACATCGGTCATAATCAGGATTTTTTTTTCGTGCGTTCAGCCAGGCAAAATACGGAGTTGAGAAAGAAGGAGAACGTCCCCGGCCGGTATTCAGGAATACTGTTTCCGAAGCGGTGGCATCACCTTCGATATACCAGGGTGGGACAACAATACCCATCATTCCAACCGTCAGATATTCACCAAAGACCCATCCGATGCGCTTTTTCAATAGTTCATGAGCCACAGAATACTGAGCCAGATGCCGCATTTCGTGCCATGCCAGTTGCTGAGGCCAGAAGCCAGGATAAAAATCACGTGCCGGCACAGTGAACAGCTCACTTCGTGCCGGCGCCCATGCAACAAACCCATTTGAAATTAGTGTATTGGGGTGAAGAACAATATTGAGTTTTCGGGCATGAGTCTGCAATAGGTGTGTTTGGTAAACGATGGCTGAATCAAAATAAGGGACAAACAAAGAATCCGCTTTAAAAGAGTTTGGCGAAATCAGGTTCAGATGCGGTGTTGAACGCATTTTCCATTTGAGATTTGGTTCAGTTCCCCAAATGAAATACTGTGCAGATGCAGTTTGCACAATAAACACAGTCATCAATAAAAACAGATAGGTTTTATTCATGGGGCAGATAATGATTCATTGGGTGCAATATTAAAAAAAGCCGATCGATATTCAAAGATAAAAAAAGGCGGGCATAAGAGCCCGCCTTTATAGAAAAATTAGTTGGGTTAATAACCAAACAGAGTTTCAATTTTCACTTCTTTTACTTTTCCGTATTTTTTCAGTGTTTTGAAAGGAAGAGATTTGCGGTCACCAAGAATGAGATAAGTGTGAGGTTTATCTTTCATATACATGGCCTGGAATTTCTTCAGATTCTCGATAGTCATTTCGGGTACATTTTCATAAATGGCTTTGTTCAGATCTTCGGTAACACCAATTTTTTTGTAGTTTTCATATTTCCACAAAATGTCGTCGCGTGTTGTGCGCGCAGTTCTGATCTGTTTAATAATTCCATCTTTTGCAAGGTTAAATGCATTTTCAGATTCAGGCATGGCATTCATCAGTTCAAGGAAAGCATCGATGGCTGTCTGCATTTTGTCGTATTGCGTTGCAATGTATGAAAGACTGTAGTAGTGATCGGTATTTTTATCAGGAGTCTGATAATAGGACATAGCCGTATATGCCAGGGCGCGGGCTTCGCGCATTTCCTGAAAGATAACGGAGTTCATGCTGCCTCCGAAATATTCGTTGAACAGTCGCATCGTAGGATTCAGAGATGCATTGAAACCTTTTTCGCCACGATTGAGCATAATAATCTGTGATTGAGGAGTATCGAAATGCGCCCAGTAAATGATATTTTTATCTGTCGCCTGCTGTGTGTACACGCGCTCTGCAGGGATATCTTTCAATGTAGCGGGAGCAAGATGTTTTTCATTCAGTATCTTGCTTAATTCAGCAATATTCTGATTGCCATAAAAAAGTACTCGATGTTTGTAGCTAAGCAGCGATTTGATGATTCCAACAGCTTCGCTTGCTGTCATGGCTTTGAGTTCTTTTTCGGAAAGCTGGTCGTTCATTGGGTTTTTCTCGCCATAGATGCCATATCCAACTAAGTAGCTGAATACATATTGCATGTTTTTCTTTGCATCGGCACGCGATTTCATTTCGTCGTTGATCAGATTGGTCCATGCTTCTTCGTTGGGGGTGGCATTGGCCAGCAGATTTTCGAATAAATCAAGTCCTTCAATGAAATTATCGCTTAATCCACTGAGTTTTACATATACCTGATCTTCAGAATTGAAAACATTGAATTCGCAGCCAATGCTGTAGAATTTTTTACTCAGTTCTTCAGATGTTAATTTGTCGGTTCCGATAAATTTCAGGTATTCGATGGCATAGGGAAGTTTTTTATCATGATTGCTTCCCATGTCAAAAACATAATACATGCTGAATGTCTCATTTTCTTTATTCTGCACATAATAAAGAGGAATGTTTGCCTTAAGGTTGGAAACAGTAATGTCTTTTTCAAAATTTACATATACCGGTTCAATTTCATTTACTTTCGAGGCCTTGACTTGTTTAAGCATTTCACTTTCCATGTCACGGTTCATGTCAAGTTTTGTGAGTTTGTTTTTTGCAATTTTCTTGATGGATTCATCCTTGCCGGTTTCCTTGTAAACAACAACATAGTTGTTTTTGAAATTGGCATTGGCAAAATCAACAATATCCTGTTTGGTGAATTTGGCCATTCGGTCAATTTTCGTGATGTATTGATTCCATGGAATTCCGGTAACAAAGGCATCTACAAAAGCATGAGCCCTTGAATCATTGTCTTCGAACGATTTCACCTGTTTCAGTTTCAGGTCGTTGATGATGGCAGGCAAAAGCCAGTCTTCGAATTCTCCTTTTTTGATGGCTTCTATTTGTTGAAGCAGCAGATCGCGTACTTCCTGCAGTGTTTGCCCTTCTTTGGGTGTTCCATATAAAAGCTGAATGGAATAGTCTTTCAGAATATAGCATCCCGAGCCGGCTTTCAGCGTCTTTTGTTTTTTGGTGAGATTCAGGTCAATCATACCAGCTGCACTGTTTGAAAGAATCATGTCGAGTAATTCAAGTTTGAGTGCATCATCGCTACCGGCACCCGGGAAGCGGAATCCAATCATGAGGTTGGCTGCGTCGGGACCAAGAACTGTTTTTTCAACAGGGTTTGCAATCGGCTTTTCAACTGCTGGTGTGAATGGTGGAACATTGCCGGCTTTCATCGAACCAAAATATTTATCAATAATTTTGATGGCTTCATCCGGATTGAAATCGCCTGAAAGAGCAATAGCCATGTTGTTTGGAACATAATACTGCGAGTGGAACATGCGGATGTTTTTCATCGAAGGATTTTTGATATGTTCCTGAGTTCCGATGGTTGTTTGAGTTCCGTATTCATGAGTTGGGAATACTCCTTCGAGCAAAGCAGTGAAAACTTTGCGGGAATCCGAGGTCATGGTCATGTTTTTTTCTTCGTAGATTGTCTCAAGCTCTGTATGGAAGCCGCGAAGAACAGGATTTGCAAAACGGTCGGATTGTATCCATGCCCAGTTTTCGAGTTGATTGGACGGAATATTTTCAATGTAAACGGTTTGTTCGAGCGAAGTATAGGCATTGGTACCTTCGGCTCCGATTGAAACCATCAGTTTGTCATATTCATTTGGAATAGCATATTTTGATGCTGCAAACGAAACACTGTCAATGATTTTATACATGGCAGCGCGTTCTTTTTCATCGGTTAGTGTGCGATAGATTTCAAACAATGAATCCACTCTGGCAATCAAAACCGATTCTTTTGCAAAATCCGATGTTCCGAAATGCGGAGTGCCTTTAAACATCATGTGTTCAAAATAGTGAGCCAGACCCGTGGTTTCATGCGGGTCGTTTTTGCTTCCGGCTGCAACGGCAATATAGGTCTGAATTCTCGGTGCATTTTTATACACGGTCATATATACTTTCAACCCATTGTCGAGTGTATATATGCGCGCATTGAGAGGGTCGCCGGGAACGGTTTCGTATTTGAAATGTCCGGTGCTGCTTTGTGTCCCGGATCCGGGATTGGAATCCTTTTGGGCATAACTTGCCGAAGCAAGACCGATAATGCTCAGAAAGGTCAATAATAAGGCAATCGTTTTCATATTTGTTGTTTATGTTGTTTTACAATTCGGGATTCAGATTCAGTGTCTCAACAAAAATTGAAACATCGGGGTATTTTTCAATAATCTCGTTTAACTTTTCCTGTGCAAGTCCGCTGATCTCATTGTGAATCTTTTCTTTTTCTGTCATGATTATTTTAAGCATGATTTCGTCGTTGCTTAGTTTTTTACGCATCGATTGAATGATGTGATCGCGCTCGGCTTCGATTTCTGCTTTTTTCATCGGTCCATCAACAGTGATGGCTATATGATCATTGTCGGTTTTATCGATGGATGAATTAACCAGAATGGAATAAAGATTTATCTTGTTGGTTTTTATTGATTCGCAATACTCTGACCAGCATTCCAGCATTTTTTTCCGGTCAAATGGTTCGCTTTGATGAACAGACCTCGAATTTTTTTTCAGTTCGTCAATTTTTTGCTGAATACTGATTTTGTTTGGTGCCGGTATATTTTTACGTTCTTCTTCGGCCGATTTTTTTACAGGAGCTGATGCGTAGGCCGGGGTTTCTGGTTCTTTTGCTGAATTGGAATTCTCGGCCTCAGTTATTTTTTTTTTTGCTTCGCTCTGTTCGGCAAGTTTGGTCAGAATCAGACTTAGTTGTAACATCAGGTTTTCAAGAAACAGACTTTTTACATTACTTTGTCTGTAGTTGAATTCAGCACTGGTAAGCATATCCAGTGAAGTGGTCAGCAAAGGTTCGGGAGCACGGGCAGCTTGTTCGGAGTAACGTTTTGACATTTGCTCGCCAGCTTCGAGCAAAGCAACTGTGGCAGGATTTCTGGCCATCAACAGATTTCGTATGTGACTGCTAAGTCCTGAAATGATATGTTGTCCGTCGAAACCACTCGATGTAATTTCATTCAATAGAACCAATGCGCCTCGGTAATCACCGTTTACAAAGAAATCAACAAATTGGAAATAATTATCGTAATCGAGAATATTGAGGTTTTCAATCACCGAGCGGTAACTGATTTCTTTGCCGCTGAAAGTAACCATCTGATCGAATAGTGACAGGGCATCACGCATGGCGCCATCGGCTTTTTGTGCGATGATGTGAAGCGCATCCGATTCGGCCTCTACGCCTTCGCTTTCGGCTACATATTTAAGATAGCCGGCAATGTCTTCAACGGTAATTCGTTTGAAATTATAAATCTGACAGCGCGACAGAATAGTTGGAATGATTTTGTGCCGTTCGGTTGTTGCCAGAATGAATTTAGCGTAAGAGGGGGGTTCTTCGAGTGTTTTCAGAAATGCATTGAATGCAGCCTGCGACAACATGTGAACCTCATCGATGATGTATATTTTATACTTGCCTTCCTGTGGTGGAACGCGAACCTGTTCTACCAGATTGCGGATGTCTTCAACGGAATTGTTGGATGCGGCATCGAGTTCGTGTATATTGAACGATGCTGAGTTATTGAACGACAGGCATGAAGCACATTCGTTGCAGGCTTCCCCTTCGGGCGAAAGATTGGTGCAGTTGATGGTTTTCGCCATAATACGTGCACATGTCGTTTTGCCAACTCCACGGGGACCCGTGAATAAAAATGCCTGTGCCAGATGATTGTTGATGATGGCATTCTTCAGTGTCTTGACAATATTATCCTGTCCCACCACCATTCTGAATGATGCCGGCCGGTATTTTCGTGCAGAAACAACAAAAGAATCCATATCAAC
>DAOPKE010000067.1:0-14413 GCA_035390965.1 Bacteroidales bacterium
TATTTTATAAATATATTAACATCGCAAACGTGATTTATTCACGGTTATTTGCCATCACAGCCTATTCAATTTCAACAGCACAAAAAATCGCAGCAAATGTATCTGCCGTTTTATTCTTGATGGTTGTTTGACCATTCTGTAGGCCCATTCAAGATTATGTTTCACCCACCATGCGGGAGCGCAGCGCGCGAAAAAATAAAAAAAACGCCCTTCCAATAATTCAGAAGAGCGCTGTGTTTTAAAAATCCTAAAACACTATTGTCCGATAAAAAATAAAGTCGAAGCATAAGCCTCGACTTCTTTTTGTAGTTTTGGTTCGCTAAAACTAATCTACAATGGATAAAAGTACGCATTTTTTTGGACAATCGGTTTTCGGACAGCTGATTTCTATGATCTCTCTTCAAATTATCGGAAAAGCGGTGTCCAAAACGAATTCGGATTACTATACAAAACGATTTAGCACCAAAGATCATCTTATTAGCATGGTGTTTGGCGTGTTCGCAAAGTGTAGTTCGTTGCGCGAGGTATCCGGCGCCATGCTTGGTTTGTCTGGAAAGACAAAACATTTTCAACTTGAGAGTATTCCTTATCGAAGTACATTGTCCGATGCCAATGCAAAAAGGAACTGCGAAGTATTTGGACTCATATACAACATGCTGTTGCGCGAATATGGGCAGTTTATATCGGACAGCCGAATCAAAGATGTGATAAAAAAGCAGATAGAGATTTTCGACAGCACGACCATAAGCCTTTTTAAGGATATTTTGGCCTGTGTTGGACGAAAGCCACAAAACGGGAAAGAAAAAGGCGGAATCAAAATGCATACGGTCATTAATGTAGATGAAGTTGTTCCAAAGATGGTCTGGTTTACAAGTGCAGCCACGCATGATCATGTGCTGCTCGATAAGTTGAAAATGAATTCGAATACCATTTATGTTTTTGACAAAGGGTATAACGACTACAAAGCTTTTGAAAAATTTTGTTTGAATAACACCGGCTTTGTTACAAGAATAAAGGATAATGCAGTATACGATGTAACATCGGTGGATGAAATTGATGACAATATTCATTCCGGTGTTCTTGAGGACACAATTATTGAAATTGTGGTGAAAGATAAAAACGGAGACAGAAAGCTACGCTTGCGCAAGGTTAGGTTTTATGACAGAGCCCTCAATCGTGAATTTGAATTTATTACCAACCTGTTCGATATAAGGCCAGATCTTATTGCAGCCATCTACAAACTGCGCTGGCAAATTGAATTACTATTCAAGCAACTCAAGCAAAATTTTCCGTTGCGATATTTTCTTGGCGACAATGAAAATGCAATAAAAATCCAGATATACTGCGCCCTCATAGTTAATCTCCTTATGACTGTTATTCAAAAGCAGCTCAAAAGAAAATGGGCTTTCTCAAATCTTGTCAGCTTTTGCAAAATTCATCTGTTCAACTACATTCATTTGATGCGATTTCTTGAAAATCCAGAAAAAGACTGGCAAAAAGAGCAGTATAAATCAGAACAGATGGCCTTGTTTTAAGGGGGCTTACTTTTGAAAAACAAGAAAACTGAAAAGTTATATCGCTAATTATCTGCTTGTTAAAAATGCAAGAAAATTATTTTGTATTTTTATCGGACATTAGTGAAATGTATATATCAATTTCTTACAAAATTGGAAATTTCAAAGTGTCGAAGTCAGGAAAAAGCATGTTGAACTACATTGTATTTCAAAATATCAAAAACCAGCTGCAGCGACAAAGGATTACTGAGACATGAGACATTGTATTTATTGTACATCCGCATTAATGCCAGAAAAAGATTCAGAGACTGTCTGGAATTTATTTCTGTGACCAAAGCAACACGACCTTCAATAGTCCGAAATGCAATGGAGGACATGGAAGAGTCGGTTGCAGAGATCTCTGCCCAACTATTCCATGTTCTTCGTGGATTTTATACTGCAGGGCAGTACTGCGAACTATGGAATGTTGGACCACCGTCTTCGATTACTGGCATTATAAAGGATGATCATTTTGTTTTTACATGCTGACACAAAAAAATCCCCGTCAATTTTCACCAACGGGGATTCAGGTTGTATTGGTTTATTTGCAATCTCTAAACGAGGTTTGCAAAGCCCATAAATGCAAGGGATAAAATACCAGCCACCACAAGCGCAATGGGAACTCCACGCATGCCTTTCGGAACGCCCATCAGGTCAAGTTGTTCGCGGATACCGGCAAACAAAACGAGCGCAAGCGTGAAACCAACTGCAGTGGAAACAGCAAATACCAATGCTTCGCCAAGATTGAATTCTTTGGTGATAACCATAATGGCAACCCCAAGGACAGCGCAGTTGGTTGTAATAAGCGGCAGGAAAATACCAAGCGCCTGATAAAGCGGCGGCGACATTTTCTTCAGAATGATTTCAACCATCTGCACCAGTGAAGCAATCACAAGAATGAAAACAATGGTTTGCAGATATTGCAAAGAGAATACTTCAAGAACATAAACCTGAATCAGGTATGTTACCAATGTAGCAAGGGTCATCACAAAAACAACAGCTCCACCCATACCAACGGCAGTCGAAATCTTTTTCGACACCCCCAGAAACGGACAAACTCCGAGGAACTGAGCAAAAATAATGTTGGAGACAAATATGGCGGATATAACAATTACAATGTATTCCATAACGCTGTGGTTTTATTTCTTTTTAAAACTGTTGACAAGTGCAATCAGATATCCCAGGGCAATGAAAGCGCCGGGAGCAAGCACAAAAACAAGGATTCCGTCCATGTCGGCGGGGATGAACTTATAATTAAAAATGGAACCGCCCCCCAGGATTTCGCGGATAGACCCCAGTAAACCGAGTGCAAAAGTAAATCCGAGTCCCATACTGAGACCATCAATAAATGAGCTGAAAACGTTGTTTTTAGAGGCAAAAGCTTCAGCACGTCCAAGCACAATGCAGTTTACAACAATCAAAGGAATGAAGAGGCCCAATTGAGCGTGAAGATCGGGAATGTATGCTTTCATACTCAGATCGACCACGGTCACGAAAGAAGCAATCACAACAATGAAAGAAGGAATGCGCACCGAAGACGGGATGAAATTTTTAATCAGTGAGATAATGACATTGGACATGATCAGCACGAAAGTGGTGGCCAGTCCCATACCAATTCCATTGATGGCAGATGTCGTTACGCCCAGTGTGGGACACATTCCCAGCAGAAGAACCAGAACAGGATTTTCTTTGATAAATCCCTTGGTAAAATTAGTCCATTGATTCATTCCTGACCTCCTTTCCAAATTGACTGATGAGCACGACTGACAGCATCGCAGAAAGCCCGGCTGGTAATTGTTGAAGCAGTAATGGCATCAACGTCGCCTCCATCCTTTTTAACGGCAAGCTTATAACTTGAAGGATTTTTCTGCATAAACTGATTTTTAAATTTATCTTCCATCATTTTTGTTCCGAGTCCGGGTGTTTCGGCATGTGTCAGAACTTTGGTATTATTGATGGTTCCATCAGGTAAAAAACCGACCATCATGGTGATTAAACCCGAGAATCCGTTTTTGGTAAAAGACTCGACAGCAATACCTGTGGTATCTGTTCCTTTCACACCATAATAAACGGTAAGACTATCATCGGAATCGGCACATTTCACTTGCCCTTGTACCAATGTTTCAAATTCAGGAATAACCTCTTTAATGGCTGTTTCGATTTTCTTTTTCTCCGATAACTCAATAGGACCTTTTGTCAGTGAATAAACACCGGCCAGAGCAAAAGCCGCCACTGCTGAAATAATAAACAGCGTAGAGGTCATGTTAAACAATGAATTCTTTTTCTTAGCCATTTTTCACTACCTCCCCGAATCTTTTGGGTTTGATTTTATTTAAAAGCGGCACAAAGGCGTTCATGATGAGAATAGCAAAGGAAACTCCTTCGGGATAAGCCCCGAAAACGCGAATCAAAATGGTCAGGAATCCGCACATAAAACCAAATATCAACATTCCAAGCGGACTCATGGGTGATGTTACCATATCCGTTGCCATAAAGAATACGCCGAGCATCATACCACCTGTAATGAGATGAAACAAAGGATCGGCATAATAGGAAGGATCATACAACCACAAAGCTCCTGAAAACAATACGGCTCCAAGAATATAAGAAACGGGGATATGCCATGAAATGACCCGGGTAATCAGAAGAACAGCAGCACCTATCAATAAAAGCAAGGCAGAAACTTCGCCAACTGAGCCGCCCATATTGCCAAGGAGCATATTCATGTAATCAGGCATTTCGGGTTTGGCCATGGCCGCTGTAAAACCATCACTTTCTTTCAATAATGCAAGTGGTGTAGGTCCAGTCACTACATCAGTCAGCTGTGACGCTGATTCAATGGGTTTGGGCCACGATGTCATCTGAACAGGAAAAGAAATGAGCAAAAATACACGGCCAACAAGAGCCGGATTGAATGGATTCTTTCCCAAACCACCAAACGACATTTTACCAATCCCGATGGCCACCAAAGCACCAACAATCAATATCCAGACAGGCAGATTACTTGGCACATTGAAACCCAGCAAAATGCCGGTAACAACAGCGGAGCCATCACCAATGGTGGACTTATCTTTAAGCAAAAAGCGCTGAATCAGATACTCAAAAAGCACGCAGGCCAGCACTGAAACTAAAAATACTTTCACGGCACCCAGCCCGAACAAATAGAATGATCCCAGAAGTGCAGGCAGCATGGCTAAAATCACCAGCCGCATGACTTTTCCGGCATCGCCTCTGGCATGTAAGTGCGGTGATCCTGAAATGGTCAGCATATTCATATTGTGTTAATCCTTTTAATTGTTTCTTTTTCTGATAATTTGTCCAACCTTGTTTTTACCCAGACGGATGCTGTCAAGTAATGGTCTGCCTGATGGACAGGTAAACTGACATGAACCACATTCCATGCAATCCATCACACGGTTGTTTTCTGCAATTTCCCAATTCTGATTCTCTCCGGCAAGACCCAGCAGATAGGGCTCCAGTCCCATCGGACAAACAGTGGTGCAGCGGCCGCATCGAATACAATTGTATTCTTTTACACGTTTTGCCTCTTTTTCATCCATTAGCAGAATTCCGCTCGTACCCTTGGTTACTGATATGTCGGTCGAAGCAAAAGCTTTTCCCATCATAGGGCCACCATTGATCATTTTGCCGGTGCCTTCGGGAATGCCACCGCATTTGTCAATCAGCACTGAAACGGGGGTTCCTATGCGAACCATGAAATTGGATGGTTTCGAGACCTTTTTCCCGGTAACCGTTACAACGCGCTCAATCAAAGGCTTGTTTTTCTGAACGGCTTCATATACAGCGAATGTAGTTCCAACATTCTGAACAACACAACCAACTTCAATCGGTAATTTGCCACTCGGTACTTCGCGATTGATGGCCGCTTTGATCAGCTGTTTCTCAGCTCCCTGCGGATATTTCACCTTGAGACCCTGAACCGAAATACCCGGATATGATGCTGACAGTTTTGTCAAATGAGCAATGGCATCAGGTTTATTATTCTCTATTCCGATAATGGCTTTCGTTACTTCGAGTGCTTTCATCAGAATCTGAACACCAATCAGAATCTCTTCGCCTTTTTCAAGCATCAGACGATGGTCGGCGGTGAGATATGGTTCACATTCAACGGCATTAATGATAAGGTATTCTGCTTTTTTTCCCTGAGGAACCATGAGTTTTACATGGGTTGGAAATGCAGCGCCGCCAAGACCGACAATGCCAGAGTTTTTTATGATATCAATGATTTCAGCTTTCGAAGCTTTGATTTCCTTCACCAGATCTTTAGAAGTGTCAATGCCATCATTCCACTCATCACCATCTTTTTTAATAATAATGACCGGTTTGCGGTATCCCGAAGCATCGGGCCATGAATCGACCTTTTCAACAGTACCTGAGACAGGAGAATGAATTGAAGCTGAGATGAAAGCTTCGCCTTTTGCAATAAGCTGTCCGGTTTTCACTTTGTCGCCTTTATTCACAACCGGAACAGATGGAGCTCCAAGGTTCTGATTCAGCATGACATATACAGTGTCGGGAGCTTCGAGTGTTTCAATGGCGCTGTGCTCCGAAAGTTTGCATTCTTCGGGGTGAACACCGCCCATTTTGAAAGTCTTCAACATGTTTGGCCTCCTGAAATATTATTGGGTTATTTGATCTTCGCCTGCCGGAGCACTTTCAATCTTTCGTGCCGGAAAATTGATTTCCAGAATGGCACCGGTTGGACATTCAGCAACACACTTGCGACAAAGTTTACACTTCTCGAAATTGATATACGCCAGATTATTTTCGAGCGTAATGGCATCGTGCGGACAAGCTTTTACGCATTTGCCACAACCGATGCATGCAGTAACGCAGTTCTTTTTAGCTACAGCACCTTTTTCTGTATTCACGCAGGAAACAAAAATACGCTTGCTTTTCGGCCCTTTGTTGCGGAGTTCAATGATTGATCGAGGGCAAGCTTTAACACAGGCACCGCAGGATGTACAATTATCTTCGATAACAACCGGCAACCCTGTTGTTTTATCCATATACATGGCATCGAATGCACAACTGGCCACACAATCGCCCAGTCCAAGACATCCATTGGGACAACCGCCGGGGCCGGCATACAAACTATGTGCATAAGCGCAAGAACTGATGCCGGCATAATCTGATCTGGCCGGAGAGTTGGCAAAACTGCCCTGGCAACGGACAACTGCAACCTGAGGGGCTTTTTCAGCAGCAGTCAATCCCATCACAGCTGCAACTTCAGCACTGGTGGCATTTCCTCCAACCGGACAAAACAACCCGTCGAGACTTTCGTTTTTCACAACGGCTTCGGCAAAATTGCGGCAACCCGCAAAACCACATCCACCGCAATTTGCACCTGGCAGCTTTTCGACAACCAGATCGATGCGGGGATCTTCAACAACCATAAATTTCTTTTCGACTCCGAAAATGATAGCGGCAAAAACCAATGCAACACTACCCAAAACAATTACTGCAAGTAAAATCGGATCCACTTTGTTTCGTTTTATTTGGGTGCAAATGTATAAAGGATAATTACAATGATGCGTATTTGCAAAAGAATTGGAATACGCTTGCAAATCATTAACATTCAAGTAATTGCAAATTAAATAACAGAAAAAAAGACAACAGAATATGTTCGTTAAAATCTGTTAATCATTCATTTGCATATTTAATTTATAATCTTTCTAAATTAAACATCAAAAACTAATGTTTTTATATAATTCTTAAACCAGCCCTCGGCCGCTTTTTTTTATTTTACCTTCCGCTTTCAAATCGCTGATGATTTTGTCAAGCAATCCATTGACAAAACTGTTGCTCTTGAGTGTTCCAAATTCCTTCGAGAGCTCAATATATTCATTCATGGACGCCCTCACTGGAATATTGTCAAAATGTATTATTTCGGTCAGAGCCAGCTTAATAACGAGCATATCAATGACAATGATTCGCTCAATATCCCAGTTTTTGAGATGCTTCTCAATCAAATCGTCATAAGCGCTGAGGTTGAGTATGGTTTTGTCGAAAAGTTTAATCATAAATGTCCGGTCGTCGTCATCGCCTATGCCTTCTGATGGCTTCAACAAAGCAGGGAAAACGGTAGTTGACTCTTTCTCCGGGTCATAGCTTTTAAGCCAGGCATGAACCATCAATCCGGTCAACACGGAATCGTCGCCCCAATGAATGTTTTTTTCTTCGTAACGGTCACGCAGATTGCTGTCAAAAGCAATAAACTTCTTGAATAACTTCACAATAAACTGTCTGTGCGAAGCATAATCGTGCTCTCCCTTGTTTGTGTAATTCTGATATTCGCTCCAATCCAGAACTTCTTTGTATATTTTTCGAAAAATATCGTTCATATCGGCCCAGTTCACACGCAGGCCATTGATGGCATTCTGCACATGGGCATTATCACGCAGATGCATCAGAAGGGGATTCTGAACAAAAGTCAGGTTTGGATTGATATCCTCTTTGGTTGGAACGTGTTTATGGCGATTCTCCTCAATTTTTCTTTCAGCTATATCGCGTAATTCGAGAAGTGCAGAAATCTGAATAAAAATTAAATCGCGCATATCATCAACTGAATCAACTAAGGCCCTGCGCCCTTTTTCAAGATCTGTATTGCCACCAACTACATAGGAATAAACAGCTTGCAGGGTTTTGCTCCGGATAATGTGACGCGATAACATAGAGAACGTTTTGGTTTTGCGGCTGCAAAGATACACAATAGTGGTGAGTAGTGAGTAGTGAGTGGTGAGTTTTTTTGAATAATGAACAGGACATGCATCTTACTCACTGCTCGCTGCATCCCGCTCACTGATCACCGCTCACTACTCACCGCTCACTACTCACTGCTTCTAAACGGCTGGCTCAGGAATATCTTCCTCAATTCTCAGGTTCTCAATAATGAAACTCTGGCGATCTGGTGTGTTTTTGCCCATGTAAAACTTCAGAATTTCGGCAAGACCGGTTTCCTTTTTAAGTAATACATTTTCCAATCGCATTTTAGGCCCTATCAGCTGACGAAACTCATCGGGGCTGATTTCACCAAGACCTTTGAATCGTGTGATTTCCGGCTTCGGGCCAAGTTCCTGAATGGCACTAACCCGCTCCTGATCGCTATAACAATAAATGGTTTTTTGTTTGTTGCGCACACGAAATAACGGGGTCTGCAGAATATAAAGGTGACCTGAACGAACCAGATCGGGATAAAACTGAAGAAAAAAAGTAAGCAGCAACAATCGGATATGCATGCCGTCAACATCGGCATCGGTGGCTACCACCACATTGTTATACCTGATATTTTCTATGCCTTCTTCAAGGTTGATGGCGGCCTGCAGAAGATTGAACTCTTCGTTTTCATACACAATGCGCTTGCTCAGACCGTAGGTGTTAAGCGGTTTCCCCTTCAAACTGAAAACGGCCTGCGTGTATGGATCGCGCGCTTTGGTGATGGAGCCGCTGGCCGAGTCGCCCTCCGTGATGAACAAAGTGGTCTGCATGCAGCGTTCATCCTTGTCTTCGTTGAAATGCAACTTGCAATCGCGCAGTTTCTTATTGTGAAGACTTACTTTCTTGAAACTTTCCTTGGCAATTTTCTTTATGTTTGCCAGCTCCTTGCGCTCTTTTTCGTTGGCCAGAATTTTTTGGAGCAATGAATCGGATGTCTCACTATGAATATGAAGATAGTTGTCCAAATTCCGGCGAATAATATCTCCAACGTAATTTCTGATGGTTTGTCCGTTGGGCTCCATATACTGAGATCCAAGTTTTGTCTTGGTCTGCGACTCGAAAACGGGCTCGTGTACACGAATGGAAATAGCAGCAACAATGGATCCGCGGATATCACTGGCTTCAAAATCCTTTTTATAAAACTTGCGGACGGTATCGACCAACGCTTCCTTGAATGCCGCAACATGAGTTCCACCCTGAGTTGTGTGCTGTCCGTTCACGAAGGAATAAATCTCTTCGCCGTAATTTTTATGACTATGGGTGAAAGCAAATTCCAGATCGCCCTCTTCCATATGAATGACCGGGTAAATGGTTTCGCCGTCAATATTGCGTTCCAGCAAATCGAGCAATCCGTTTTTTGATTCGTATTTTTCGCCGTTGAAATTGATACAGAGACCCTTGTTCAGATATGCATAATTCCACAGCAGCCGCTCGATATGCTCATTGAAATATTCGTATTCGCCGAAAATGGTTTCATCGGGGGTCCACGAAACGCGGGTACCACGCTCATTGGCGCCAACAGTATCCTTGGCTTGCTTGATAAGATTGCCGCCGCTGAAATCGGCTGTTACCTTCTTGCCCTCGCGGAAAGATTCAATGCGGAAGGCCGATGCCAGCGCATTTACTGCTTTGGTTCCGACACCGTTCAGACCGACTGACTTTTTAAAAACCTCACTGTCGTATTTGGCTCCGGTGTTGATTTTTGAAACAACATCCACAACGCTGCCCAAGGGAATGCCGCGGCCGTAATCGCGCACGGTGACTTCGTTTCCCTTGATGGAAACATCAACCTTCTTTCCATAGCCCATGATGAATTCATCAATGGCGTTGTCGAGAATTTCCTTAATCAGGACATAAATTCCATCGTCGTGCGAAGCTCCGTTTCCAAGCTTGCCGATATACATACCCGGGCGGAGACGAATGTGCTCGTTCCACGCCAGTGATTTAATACTTTCTTCGTTATACTGCTCTGCCATAATGCGTTCTGCTCAATTCCTTGCAAAGTTAATACAAACCGGAATATGTTTCAAAAAAGATTTCTGAGGGGGTTAAAAAATAAAACAGGAACTATACGCCCTGAGCCGCCCGAAATGCGGCCACAGATCACGCCGGTGCATATTGTCCCATAGCAGTGCACTGCCACAGATGCCGGTGAAGGATCCGATCCAGAGGTCGCGGATCCAGGAGGCGTCGTTATCGCACATGTAATAGCCCTGGTTTGTCCCGGATCCGTATTCACCATGAATAAACGGTTTATCGCAATATGTCCAGCTATGGGAACTGATCATAGTTTTATCATCAAACTTGTTCCCAGATAAAATGGCCAGCCATCATCCAATACAGAAACGTAATACTCCATATGAGAAATTGACCCATACTTACGCGGGGACAAGCGAATACAAGGAGCTATTTTGGGACTAATTCCAAAGGAACAGTTTTTCGACAAGTTCCAGTAAATAGCCAACCCTAATTTGTTTTGTAAAGCACGATCTGTATAATCAATGAAATATCTATTGTTTGGGTTTGTTTCGGTTGCATTAATGATATGATTATACAATAATTCATCAACAATGCTCAATGAAAACACTTTTGATAATCTGAAATCAATTGAATAGCCAACACCAAAGTTCAAATAACTTGCAGTAAATATTTCATTCACGTAGTGCCAATTAATACTGTTTTTTTTGAAAGCCAGACAAATAAATAAATTATCTTCAAATTTCATGATCATGCTTTTTTTGACCCTGATTTTAGCTCCGGTTTCAACAGAAAAATTTGAATTCTGATTTAATGAAAAGCCATCTCTACTACTTGGATTCATCTGAAAAAACAATTCTGCAACGAATTCCTTCTTTTTTACAGAATCTGTTTGGGCATTGCCTGATAAAACCGGAATTAATGCAGAGAGTAAAAAAAGCCATTTCATGTTTTTACTTTTTAATTATTACTGGAATTATTTGTAGATGGCCATCCAACAAAAATCGAATGAAATATATTCCATCAGGTGCATTACAACATAAAGTTTGACCTTGAATTTCAAAGGGGATATCCTTCCCATTCTCATCTGTAAGCTCCAATGCAGCATTTTGTGGATCAAAACCAAGCAAAAAACAACCATTGCCAGGATTAGGATAAATTAAGGGATCGGTCCATTGCGTGTAAAAATTAAAAGTGCGGTTAGCCAATACACCTACTGCATTTAATTTATCGGGTGAGCGCAGATAAAATAAATCGACAATACCGGGCTTGCGCTGCCAGTTTTCGTAGTGCATTTCATCAAAATCATGATAAGGAATCCACCCTTTCTGATCACCGTTGCTTTCATCAAAATCATATCCTGCCACAAAAGCCCTGAGCCGTCCGAAATGCGGCCACAATTCACGTTTGTGCATATTATCCCACATAAGCGCACTGCCGCAAATGCCGGTGAAGGAGCCAATCCAGAGGTCGCGGATCCAGGAGGCGTCGTTGTCGCAATTCATTTTCATTCACGAACAAAAATATTTGTATAGCTTGAATATATGCCATCATTATCAAAAACCGGAAAATAAAACGGAGAACTATACTGATATGTAATCACTGTATCACCAAAGATCTTTCCTTCCAAGCGTGTATCAGGATTAATTACAATGCTAAAATAAAATATCTCAGCTGTGTCAACCGGATTCCAAGTGGCAAATTTTGCCTTCTCTCTATGGATTACATCATCTCCATCCTTAAGAAGATATTTTCCGTTTTCTCGAAACTCCATAGAAAAAGATTTGTTGATATCAGAAGGAAATATCTGATGTGAAATTACACCTCCACCACCAGGATCAGGATATTTCCCAATTGAGTGTACCCATTGCCAGTTACCAACAAAAACTGTCTTATCTCCCATTAAATCATAGTTTTCACAGGGAGCCAAAACCATTGCTGATAATAGGAAAAAACATGATAATATTTTGGAGAATTTGTCCTTATTCACGAACAAAATAACTTTTATAAGTGGAATATGAATACCCATGATCTGTTTCAAAAGGCGGGAAATAGTTACTGGTCACAATAGAATCCTCAAGGATTTTCCCATAAAATTGCTGGTCTTTATCAATATAAAACCAAAAATAAAAGCAGGTTCCACTATCAATAGACTGCCAATCAAGGAATTTTGACTTGTCCTTATACCAAACATCATCGTTTTCAAATAATTTATATTTCCCATTTTCTCTGAATTCCATTGAGTAATTTGTGTTTTCACTTTCCGGAGTCAATGTCCGATAATAAATGAGGCCATTATCATGTACTTCTTCAATTGAATAAACCCATTTCCAATTTCCAATGAATATGGCTTTATCACCAATCAGATCATATTCACTACAGGAATACAATCCTAATATCAATCCAATAAAAATGATGGAATTTTTAATTCTTGATGAATTTTTCATGGTAGGAATCCTCCTCGTTTTGAACAACAATAATATAAATACCAGGTACTATCTGATCAAGCGGGATTTGCAGGTTTTGTCCGGTCATGGTCAATAGAAGTATCAACCTCCCTTCAGTAGAAAATATCTGAACAATTGATTCTGCTTGTATGCCGCTATAAGTAATGTTAAGAATATCATTTGCTGGATTTGGAAACACCTTTATTCCTGACTTCACAACAGAATTATCTACAGTGGTAGCATTTCCCATATTCATCAAACTATTGCTTTCATCCGAATATCTGTTAAGAGTATCCAAGCATTCCAGCATCGAACGATCTTTCCACTTATAAATCTTGAATAGTACAATTGGGCATTTTGCATTTCCAGTTAGCTGTGGATATTCTAAAAAAAGTTCTCCATCAACATCACTTCTGACTTTTTCAAATGTTTGAATAAACTGTCCAGTCATAACATTGTAAAATTCAATATTATAGCGTACAAACGAGCCCATTTTGGGGATCATAAGTAATTCCCAATAATTAGCGGAGTTTCCGACTGGACCAATGTTTAAGGCGCTGTTGTAAGGCACCATGGGGATGTCGGCTTGGCACTCTCCCCCTTCAGCTTGAGTATAATAATTATACGTTCTGTTTGCAATAACTCCGATTGCCTGTTTATGATTATCTTCCCAATTGCGCAGACACATCATTTCTGCAAGATTATCACCTCTTAAATCATTTTCATTTGTCCATCCTTTATGCTGGCTGTCACCGCTATTGTCAAAATCAATTCCTTGGACGAAACTGCGCAAACGCCCGAAATGTGGCCACAGCTCACGTTTATGCTGGTTATCCCACAGCAATGCACTGCCACAGATGCCGGTGAACGAACCTATCCACAGGTCGCGGATCCAGGAGGCGTCGTTGTCGCACATGTAATAGCCCTGGTTTGTCCCGGATCCGTATTCACCATGAATAAACGGTTTATCGCAATATGTCCAGCCAAAGGAACTGGCATTGCTATTATCATGCAGATCATTCACAATATCTACAGTACTTTTATATATATCCGGAAAATCTCTGTAGTTCTGTTGAGTAATGATATCCAATGAATTCAGATAATATGTGGTGTCGTCTGAAATGTTGGGCCCGTCAGTTAAATAATTCACACTCGTCAGATGCTGGTTATGGCCCATGTATGCAGTCATCGAATTAAGCATGCTGCTTTGCCACTCATTCACGTTTTGTCTGAAAAGTACTTCCTGATTATAGGGGGAATAACCAGATCCCGGCACAACGTTACATGTACTGTCATCCGGATTATAATAAACCTCTTTAGTTCCGCATGTGCCGTTTATTTCATTGATTGTTTCAAATGCGGAAATATTTGTAGAATATCCCCATCGGGCAATCATATAGCGCAATCGTTTTTGGTAATAATCTTTCGCATAATAATCAGAGAAAAATAATTTTGGGTCAGTCAGTCCCAAATCTGAATTATAACAATAACCATGATCCGAGTTGTTGTCACATTCTTCCGGCAAGCCAGCTTCGCCATAAGCAGACCAGTCCCACAGCAGATGGTCAGGTTTAAGAAAATAATATTGAATTGCTGTGTTGAAATGAATAAACAGTCCTTCCTGTTCCGATTTCTCAACAATATTGTCAACTTCCCATCCGATATGCATCCGGTTGTAGTAATTGCAAATCTGTTCAA
>DAOPKE010000068.1:0-14333 GCA_035390965.1 Bacteroidales bacterium
ATCCTCAGACCCTTTCACCATTTTCAAAAACTCCAGTTTCCCATCAATTACATTCAATAGACGGGACGATTTCTTTTTGTTAAGGCCTTTATCAGTGCTGTAATCTTTCTTGAAAATTTGTTCAGCTTTTTCATAGCCGTACTTTTCCCAATAATAGAGATACATTCGTATTTGCTTGACATATCTTCTTGTCACGTTCACTTTTTCATTTACAATCAAACCGGTGGTTTCTTGCCGGTAACCCGTTTTTTGCATTCTCGTTTTATCAGGATTGATCTTCAGATTCTGATTTTCCTCAATGATTCTCGTTAACTCATTTCTGAAATCCGGTTTATTATAAATGTTGTGATCAGATGAAAAGGTGATGTCATCTGCATAACGGGAATATTTTGCTCCAAATCTTTTGGCAAGACCACTCAGTCTATGATCCAACTTTCCACAAAGAATATTGGTTATTGTTGGGGATGTTGGGCTGCCCTGAGGCAATACTATTTGCTGTGTGCCGTCAATTTCAAAAGAGTGTGTACAAAGACTTGCAAGCAAGAAAGCCAGTGGTTCTTTTTCACCATTTAAATTAAATGGTTCGGACATAAAACCCATTTTCACCCTGTTTCTGTCAAATGAATGAAAAAAATCTTTCAAATCAATATTAAAAACATAATTGTGGCCGACATGGCATTTTGCATTATCGACAATTGATTTTTCTCTCACAAAACCTGTTGCAGCTTTATGCGGTTCATAAAGGCACTGTAATGCGAAGTTTAATGCGCGTAGTTTAGATTTTAATCCATCAACAGGAGCATTGATGGTTCTTACGCCTCCTGACTTTTTCTTGATAGTAAATGTTGTATACCGCTGTTTGCAATACTCTGGATTGGCATAATAATTCAGCGCCTTAACACTTATTGGTTTGCACACTTTCCCGTAAAGGATGTTTTTTGCAGCACTTAAGAGCAACGCCAGATCCTCTTTGTTTTGCATTTCGGCAAACTGCGATCTTATTGTATCAATATGTTTTTGTTCTATTTTCATTTTTCAGCTATTATGCTCTCCGAAAACACCTGCCTGATACTCTTTATGTATGAGTTCGAAATGATCTCAATCTTACATAGCTTACATAGCTTTATATCATGAATTGCATTCATCGCTATAAATGCTACGCAGGCTCTTGACATGTCCAATGGACATTCATCCCAGCCAAAAAGGCGGGAAAAGATGCCGATCATTGTTTCATTGGCAAACCAACTACTCCCGGCATCCGGAATCAATATCGTAGGCAGGTGTTTCAAAGAACTGCAGCAAAACTATATTGTAATAGTGCAATCAATTTGCATTGTTGCGAAATTTTAATATATTTGCTTCAAATGTAAAAAATTCTTCCGTATGCCAGACACAAAACATGCATTAATCCGGTACAAAATTCTCGACAATTGTTTCAGAAACCCCGGCCGCAAGTACTTTCTTGAGGATTTGATGAGAGAAGTCGATATTGTCTTGCAGGAAATTAACCCGGAAAAGAAAGGAATCAGCCGTCGCCAGTTATTATATGATATCGAATTTATGGAGAGCACTGAGGGCTGGGCAGTTGAACTGAACAAGGTCAGGGAGGGGCATAAAGTGTATTATCGGTATGCCGACATGTCATTCTCAATCAATAATATGCCTTTGAACGAAGTAGAAATCAACCAGCTTAAAGATGCAGTTTCAATTCTGAGCCAATTCAAAGGAATGCCGCAGTTTGAGTGGGTTTATGAGCTGATACCAAAGCTACAGCAAGGGATGGACAACAATTTAAATCAACCCTCAGTGATTTCTTTTGACAACAATGAGTACTTAAAGGGAGTGGAATATGTTGGCATTCTTTATTCTGCGATAATGTTTAAACATGTTCTCAAAATCGGATACCATCCATTTGATGCGCCATCGCCTATTGAAATCGAATTTCATCCATATTATCTCAAGCAATACAACAATCGCTGGTTTGTTTTGGGGCTGAATATGCAGCAGAATAAAATATGGACTCTTGCTTTGGATCGTGTTGTTTCTACTGAAGAGTTGACAAGAGCAAAATATTTGAAAACAGACGAGAACTGGGACGAATTCTTTGATGACATTGTTGGCGTTACAATTCCGGAAAACGGGAAAGTTGAAGAAGTGATATTGAAGTTTTTCGGGCTTTCCGGAAATTACATTGAAACCAAACCTATTCATGGTTCTCAAAAGGCAAAGTGGTTATCACCGGATTGTCTGGAAGTCAGATTGAACCTGATGATTAATTATGAATTTGAGCAATTGGTGCTGTCGTACGGGGAAAATGTGAAAGTAAGTGCTCCGGAACATTTGGTTGAAAAAATGAAAATGAGGATTCGAGGAATGAAAGAGCTCTATGAACGCACGTAATCAGGAATTATTTTAATAATAGTGGTACGCTGGATGGAATGCCGCTTGATTAAATTCAATTATTTATTTCAGGTCTTACCCCACATCGTACCAACCAGACATTTGACAATAACATTTTTTGTCACTATTTGAGCCCGGAGGGCTCCACCATCTTGCCAAAGACACTCTAATGATTGAACCTTTTTTAATTACTTTCTGCACAGGCTGAAATCCAACAAAAGGTATAGTATAAACATCTCCATACTCGTTGAAATAATAATAATGTCTCTGGTCACTGAAAATAGTTAAAAAAAGATCATCATCAGATATCCAAAATCCAACACTTTGGGATGGGAGATTTTGCGGATTTGGAATAAAACAACTTTTTCCACGAGGAAAATCCACCTTTCCTTCAAAAATACATGTAGGATCTCCTCTCCAAATGGGTGCGGATTTTATTAAAAAAGAGTACATATTACTTTCTGTACGCAAAAATTTTCTGGAAGCAATAAGAACATCTTCGATATGTGGAGGAATTATTGTTTCTCTATTTGAGTATGCAATATCCCAAACCTGACCGACATTAAGATCTGTATCAAATGGCTGGTTTTCGGCGTTGGGCCCTAATAAACGCACATTCCGTTTATTAGTAATATCATACCCACCAACACAAACGCCATTTTTCATATGTGTTTTAGCAACAATTAGTACTTCCATGTTATAAATGTTTTACGTCATACATAAACTCACTTTTAATCTTGTTGGCGACTAATGATCTGTGGCATGCACCAGGCAGTTCTTCAACACAGAAAAACACAACTTTATCAGCACCTTCAGCAATTAAAGCGGAATTAAACCGGGTAAAATTAAAGTTGCTCAGGATGCGGTTATTAAATTCCTGCACGAAAACACTTCCTAAATGTTGTCGGTCTTTTTTTTGCTCGCCCAATTTCAAATCAACTTCCTTTTGCAAACTTCGAATTTCAGATGTAGGCGCTAAACCAGGCTCATACAGGTATTTAATTTTTAATTCTGCCAGTTTTTTTTGTAGTCGGAGGCTGTTTGCAAAAGCATATTTTGATCCTCGAACGCCGCGCCGCTGACGTATATCACAAAAAGTATCAATTTGTGAGGCCACTAATTTTTCAAAAAACTCTTGTTCTGTTGAGTTGTAAACGCCAATAGTATAGATTTTCATGTTTTATTAATGTGTTTTTCTTGAAGCTGTATTTTTCTTTTCACCAAATAAATCAATTTCAGCGCAACCTTTGTTTAGCTCGTTTATTACGGTTATTTGGTCTTTCAAATTCCCCTTTTCGTCTATGTGAACAACAGAAATGTCCTGTTCGCTAAGCACTCGCCCAATTAGTTTTGTCCGGTGGCATTCTGTAGGCTTGCTTTCACTACACATAATGGCAATTTTTAAATTCTGATTATATGCTGTTTTTAGCCGCTCAATTCCGTTTAGAAAGTACTCTTTTGTCTTCAGTATTTCATAATCCACATTTCCTCTAATTGTATAGCAGGAAATGTCCTTTGGCATACCACCGAGAGTGTCTCCCATATATACGTACTTTACTGAATTATTTTCAAGAAATATTTTTATCTCCGATTGGTTAAAGCCGGGGTTAAACTTAGAATATGGCTGAGAACGCACATCAATCAAATACAGAATTTCGAATTTTCTCAAAAGTTCAAGAAACTCCTCTTGTTTCCTGTGCCCATGGCCAATAGTATATAGTGGATTCTTTTCCATTTAATCGGCAAGGTACTAAAAATTATTTATTTGGTGGATGTGGTTTGGGATGTATTAATGAATGTTTTTAGCCCTGCATTTTTTCTGCTCAATTTCTCTCTTATTCTTCCTCTTGGCTCTTTCTGCCTTTCAAGTCTGGTCCAATGTTATTTTCTATCTTAAACTCCTCCATGGCTGCTTTTATCAATTCTGCCCAAGTAAGACTGACTTTTTCTCTGCTAGACGAATTAAGTATTTCAATGTTTATTCTATTATAATCAAGCTGTCCATCAATTTGTTTATAACTCAGTTTAAAAATCCAACACCTTTGGGAGTGATGGATTATTTTCTGGTTATTATTATATTTGCCAGTAAAATTTAATATTTCGAACATGAAGAAAATATTTGAGTATACAGCCGACTTTGACAATTATGATTCAGAGGAGCCATATAATGAAGTTACCTACCGCTTATTAATTAAGCATGATAATTCACAGAACTTAATTTCGCAGAAGTTTTCATTTTCATTTTTAGATTTGCAAGGTCACTCAATTGATGATTTTGTAGTTAACTCATGGAAAATTCGCAGAATTTATTCCGAAGACTATTTTGGCAGGGCCATTGTTTGTGTAAATGTTGTTGATCCAGTTGGAAGCATTTTGCAGCCCCTTAAGTCAGGTGGTTTTACTTTAAGTTTAGATGAGCGACAAAACATTAATGATATAGAAAACAAATTATATATGCTGCTAAAGCAAGTCAGAAGGTTTTCCTGCTTTATGAATTTACGGTCCAGATTGGATTATGTTGATATAGTGTCATCGGGAGAAGATGCAGTGCCTTATCATAAATTGTAAAAGTTGTAAGCTTTTTTCAGTGCTGTATCGCGGTTTCTGAATGTGCAAGAGCCTGTCTTTAGCCTGAATCGGACAGAACTTGCTTTTTGAAATTTCATGAATTTCATTCTTCTCAAGTAATAGTTTCTGAACATTTATCCTCAAATAAAATACTGGCGTCGGAAATTGAGCACTTCGTTTGAAACAAACACTTTATCCTTACCTTTATCCCCAATGAAAATCATCTACCCACTCCCAAACCCCGCTGACAAAGAAGTGCGCGAAAAACTTCTGAAAGTCCTGGAAATCCTTGGGTTTCCGGAGTGCTCGGGCTTGGATCTTACGTTGGATCAGTATTACAATTCATTTCATTTTGCAAAGGATGTTATGCTTGATTTTGTAGAGCGGCATTCACGCGATGCGGAAAAGCTGAAGGAAGGCTTTGGGATTGTTAGTGAGCTGCTTGAAAAATATCCGAACCATGGCATTGTGCTGAAATTTGCCGCGCATCTGAACTGCTTGTGTGGTGACCGCGAACTTGCATATGAACAGTATATGAGGCTGATTTATGCGCGGCGTTCACCTGACGCAATAATGCCAATGGCGTTGTTTGATTTTCCGGAAAAAAGCAAGGAACTAAATTATGAAGCCCTGATGGCTAAAATTGCTTCGTCGCGCTTCACTTATGCCGATGAATATTTCAAAGCATTTGTTGCCGCTGAACCAAATCACCCGACAATATATTTGCAATGTGCCATTACGATTATTCAGCGGTTTAATAAGGGAAAACAGATGGAAGACGCAATGGAGATGCTTGAAAATCATTTGCGGATTTTGCCGGATGATGAACGCGCATGGCAGTATAAAATTGTTGCTTTGAAAAAGCAGCAGGAGTACGACAATGCTTTGCAGACCGCACAGCAGGCCATAATGAAGTTCGGCAGCAGCAGCGTGTTTCACAATGAAAGAGGCGAAATATTTCTGATCCTTCAGAATATTGACAGCGCCAGAGAAGATCTGCAAACTGCGCTGGAACTTAATCCTGTATATGTCCCGGCCATTGTCAACCGCGGAATATTATACATCAGTGAACAACGTTTCGACGATGCAATGTTTGAATTCAACCGTGCGATAGAAATGAATAAAGAATATGCTACCGCATGGGAATGCCGTGGCAACCTGCATCGGTTGCTGGGTAACGAAGAAGAAGCGCAAGCTGATTTGCAGCAATATCATATTATGAAACTGGGGGAGATGATTAAAAAAATTCTTTAGTAATATCAACTTTTCACGAGATTGATCGCATTTTGTATATTTACAAAAATTATTTATTTATCCATGTCATACCAGGGTACCCTACACAGATGGCTATTATTGTTACAGAAAACGGGCGGATCATCGTATCCTTCCTTTGAAGAAATAAAGTCGTTTCTGCACGAGTCTGATTTTGAAATTTCGACCCGGACGCTGCAGCGCGATATTGAACAGATACGCACTGAATTTGGCATTGAAGTTTTGTATAACCGCACTGAGGGCGGATATTACATAGATTATGAGTTGTCGCCCGACTTTGAATCTACCATGCGGTTTTTCGAAATCATCAGTACGGCCGGCATTTTATCGGACAGTCTGCGTGACAGCAAGCAGGCCCTGAAGCATATTATTTTTGATTCGCAGGGGCGGTTGCGGGGAACTGAACACCTGAAAACCATTCTGCAGGCCATTCGTGGCAAAAAGATGGTTGGTTTTAAACATGAGAATTTTGGAACAGGAAAATCATATCAGTTCAAAGTTGCTCCCTATCTGCTGAAAGAATATCAGAACCGCTGGTATCTGATCGGCATTCCCGCGGGCATGAATGATTTCAGGACCTTTGGCATTGACCGCATGGACGACCTGAAAATGCTGGCGGAAAGTTTTCGTTACGATAAAAAACTTAATCCACTTGATGATTTCGAGCACATTGTTGGACTGACCTACAGCGACAGGAAGGTAGAAACAGTGGTGATTTCGGTCGATCCTTTTCAGGGGAAATATCTGAAAGCGCTGCCATTGCATGCTTCGCAAAAGATATTGATTGATAACGCCAAAGAGCTCCGCATCAGCCTTCGGATAAAGCCCAACTTCGAATTCAAACAGCAACTGCTCATGTTGGGCGACCGGGCCCAGGTGCTGGAACCCGCATGGCTTGTCAAAGACATAAAGAAAACCATTGATGCCATGGCAAAGAAATATAAATGATTTTTAACTACGCCGTGTTTTGGCGGAGAGAGATTATTAATTTGCGAAAAACCATTATGATTAATAAAGAGTCAATAAAAATTCGTGAGAACATGTTGTCAGAAACGTATGACCGATGCTTTACAAGTATGGTTAAAAACTTTTGTGACAACTCTGACAATGCAAACACCAAGTACTATGCTTTTTACCCCAGTTTCGGGGTTAAAAAAAACCAACCTCTGGATTTTTTGGTTTACGGACAAGCTGTGAATGGGTGGCATGATGACAGTGCATTTTTAGTTAGTGACAAAAAATCCACAATAGGTGTTTGCAAAAAATCTAAGGAATATTCAAATTCGTATTTTCCATATGATAATCATGGTCCACTTGATTGGGTCAATGTACAGTGGTGCAAGTCAGAATACGACAAATTTTTGAGACAGTCAAAAGCAGAAGCTGAGTTTAAGCGATATTACATTGATAAATACAGGGCATATAGTTCATTCTTTTGGAATGTTGTTTATAAGACTGTGTCTGATAAAATGAATTATAGCAGAGAAACAAGATCCTGGGCTGATTCTGTTGTGTGGTCTAACTTATATAAAATTTCTCCTCATAAAGGAAATCCCAATGGAAAAGAACGGGGTCTTCAAATAAAGTATGCCATTCAATTAGTTAAAATGGAGTTAGATGAATTAAAGCCAAATTATTGTTTGGTTCTTACAAATCTTAAATGGTGGGATCCGTTTGCTAAAGAACTCCGGTTAGAAATTTGTAGCCAAAAAGAAACAAAAAGGATACAACAAGTTGCATACTATGGAAATACAAAAATCATTGTAACAAAAAGACCTTTTTTAGGAGATAGTGAAGCATATTCAAGAGAAATACTTAACTCAATTACTAAATGATTACAAATTTAAAACCTCACCTCACCATCGACGCTCAAACTGTCGAATGTCCAGTTGCAGGCTGTACGCACAAAGTGGAGCGACAGAAAAACTCATTTAAAAAAGAGCCGCGTTTTCAATGTCCGGAGCACCGGATATTTATTTCTCCTTCGACCTTTGAGTATGAAAAAGAAGAAGAGAATCTGCTCTGGACAGATGATTCGGACATGGAGCTGTTTTCTGCCATCAAGACCGTCAAACGCGAAAGCCGCATTGCGCGCGAAAACAGCGAAGACGCTGTAACCTGGAATGTGTTCCGGTATCTGGAACGGCAGAACCTGTTGCCAGCCTTGCTGAATGAGAGTTTCGCCAGTCAAACCACCACGGCGGAGTTGATGCTGTGGTCGTTTAATCAGCGCGAATATCAGCAGCAGAAAGAAAATTTCTGTGGCTGGTCGTTGCTGAACGAAGCACGCCTGACGTTTGGAGAAACCATTGCGCATGGCTCAGAGCCCGACATTATCATCAATACCGATCACACGCTTGTTTTTGTTGAAGCCAAAGTAACTTCGGGCAACGATACATCGGGCAGCGGCGAAACTCTGGCGCGGCATCTTGCAGCACCAAGCGGTTACACCACAGGCGCCAATCGTTGGTATAATACGGTGTTCAACTCACCATACGAAAAAGTGGTGCGCGATCAGAAATATGAATTGCTTCGTTTCTGGCTCCTGGGCACATGGATGGCGAAACAGATGAATAAACGCTTTTTACTGGCCAATCTGGTCCCGGCCGACAAGGAACAAAGCATACTCTGGGAATTCGGCACACATATCAAGGAACCCGATGCCGGGATTTTCACACGCATTACCTGGGAAGACATTTACAATGCGATTGTAAAAACAAATCTATCAAACAGCGACACCGACAAGATGCTTCATTATTTCAGGAATAAAACACTGGGATATGACTCTTCGAAAAATTTAATCAAAGCATTTAAAATCTGATCATATGAAACTAATTAGTTATTACAACGAAGATCTCGAAAAAATTCTGACTGCTGTATTCGGCATTGTTGGAATTGCTGCTATTTTTATCAACCTTGATATTAAAGGCTATGGAAACGAAAACTGGCTCGACGCAATCAAAGACATTGCAGGTCTGATAGTGGTTTTAGCCGTTTTTATAGCAGCTATCCGAATCAGGCAGAAATCTGAAACACATTATGAAATGGCTCGGAATGCCCTGCAGCATTTACAGGCCAAACATCCGCAAATCCTTATGGGACCTCGCTACAACAGAGAAGGATATGATCCTGAAAAAGGAAAAGGACTTGAGTATTTGTTTGTGACAAATGAGAATCGGAAATCAACTCTTCGTGCGAAGCTAATACCCATTCAGCCGTTAGAAGAAGGATGCCTCTACATTTATATACAAACAGCCACTCTTGCTGATGCATTGAATTATGGCCGCGGCAATGTGACGGATGAAGACGTTTCAAAAGTAAAAGATGCCGTAAAAGAAGCTGTCAATACCATTCTTAACGCTGGTTATAAAGGGAAGTTTGAGACCCTTCCGGCGGTTAAAGATTCTGTAATTGCAATTGATTTTAATGAGTCTGATATGCGTAAAAAGCAGTTTGCCAAAGCTGTTGCAGATTGCACCGAAGCCGCAACACTAAAATTACTTGAATTCAGAAAATAAAAACCGAAGTAGTTTTCAAAATCTTCTTCAAACCCGACATTTCATCGTTAGTCCGAAGGACTTACATGGAATCGTCGGGTTTTCTTTTTGCAATGATTCCATGTCGCCACCTACGGTTGCAAGACTATTATATTGAAAAACCCCTGCTTCTTCCTTCCTACTTCCTTGCCTGCCTGTTGAAGACATGTTCCATGTTCAATATTCAACTCCGCCACGCTTTGGCGTAGTGACCTTCTACCTTTGTCAGAAAACGATAATGCCATGATGAATAAAAAAGAACTTTCAGAAAAAAGAAAAATGCTGCAAAACGCGCGCGTGGAGCTGAAAAAGGAATTCTTCGGAATTGATAAAATTATTGATGAAGTCTGCAGGGTTGTTGAATCCTGGGTGCTGTTTCCCGAAATGCAGGAACGACCGCTGGTAATTAATCTGTGGGGGATGACCGGTGTTGGAAAAACTGCGCTGATAAAAAGACTATCGGAACTGATTGGAAAGGCCGAAATGTTCTTTCGTTTCGACATGGGAGACAACTCTTCGAACTGGACTATCCGCGAAACCCTCACTGATGTTCTCGAAAAAGAAAACAGCAGACCAATGATTCTGGTGTTTGATGAATTTCAGAATGCCAGTTCTACAGGAAAAGATGAGCGCGAAAGCCGGGCAACAAGGCTGGTCTGGGATATTCTTGACAATGGACGCTTCAATTCTAATACAATACGGTTTTCCAATTTTGAGAAATTGCAACGTTTGATTTATGCTTCGCAATTTATGCTCAGCAAAGGAGTGACCGTTAAAAACGGATTTGTTACCTCAGGAATGTCAATTTTCAGAAACTACTCTGTCCTGAAGTCCTCGGAATTTTACAGACATGCGGAAAAAAGCTACAAACATGAAAGGGGGAATAAATTTCCATTTGTCGCAGATTCCTATCTCGATGATTTACTGGACTTTCTCTGGCCAAAATTCAAAACGGAATTTGAAATACGTGAATATCTTGACACTCTGAATGGCACACAGACTGTAGATTTTCTTACAGAGATCTTTCATAAATCAATAACCCCAAAAACATTTGATTGCAGCAAATCAGTCATTTTTGTCATCGGAAATCTTGATGACGCCTATTCTATGAGCGGGAATTACAACCCTGATATGAGCGCCGATGATTTTCATAAGGAATCGCTGAAAATTACACGCTCTGATATAAAAATGGTTCTGTCATGGTCATTCCGACATGAGCAGATTGCGCGGCTTGGAAATATTCATCTGGTTTACCCATCATTAAGCAGCAACGCATACAAGCGAATCATCGAAGAGTCGCTGAAGAAAATCAGTCGCAATTATCTGAACAAACACGATATGGATTTTGTTTTCAGTAAATGCATTCATGAAATGATTTTTGCAGAAGGTGTCACGCCTGCACAGGGTGTCAGGCCCATTCAGTCAACCATTAATCAACTTATCGTATCGAACATTGGCCAGGTAATCAACCAGATGTCGAAGTTGCGCAAGAAGCCGGATAAGGCCGTTTTCGATGTCTGCAATGAAACCGTTGTAGTGAACTTCATGAAAGGTAAAGTGCAATGCGGATCAATGAAGTATGATGTAGATCTGGAAAATGCGCGGCTTCGGAAAATCAAACACGATGATAATCAGGCGATAGTTGCCGTGCATGAGGCAGGCCATGCGGTTATTGACATTGTGTTGCTTAAGGTAATTCCTGATCGTATTTTGTCACGCACTGCCGATGCTTCTGTCAATGGCTTTGTCGATGTCAGCAAGAAGCCGGAATTTCATTCCGTTTCAATTATCCAAAATGAAATTGTTTCACTTTTTGGCGGTCTTGCTGCAGAAGAAATCATTTTCGGTCATGAGCATGTTACGGCTGGGTCCGGTTCTGATATTTCACAGGCAACACGTCGCGCCACAGCCATGATCCGAAACCGCGGCATGGGCTCTTTTCCGGGCATGGTCAACCTTCCACAGCCGATACTGAATGAGGGCTATCTTGATCTTGACGGTGCACTTAACAATGAAGTAAAGTCGCTGTTGCAGGAATCGTATTCGGCTGCATTGAAAATCATCACTGAAAATCAGTCACTATTGCTTGAACTTGCTTCTATATTGAATGCCAACGCCTGTATCGACAAGGAACAAATCAGACAGTTGTTGTGTACACGCTTTCCGCATCTGTCTGCACAAGCCACCGGCAATAGTTCTTCCGGTTTCTCATACCGCCATCACCTTCTGCGCAAATGTGCTGCAGCGTCAACACAAAACCCTTCTTGTTCATTGAATCAGATGCCTGCGATGGTGATGAATATGGAGAAAACTGAAAAAGAAATTCAGCCGGAATAATATTTTTGGTAATTTGCGAAAAAATATGACTATGAACACATTTGAAGAAAAGTATCTGTACAAAATCAAAGATTTATTCGAAAAGTATAAGGGGAAAATGAGAGATCCGGAGTTGAATGAAATTCTTGACAAAGGGTTTGTATCTTCTAAACCAAATTTGAATGCAAAGATTCTGTTGTGCGGGATAAATCCGTCCGACAATGGAAAAGAAGAAAAAAACTTTCATTTTCATGATTTAGCGAGTGCGCCTTATTTCAGAACATTACATGATGTTGTAAGGGAGTGTGAAAACAAGAACTCGATTGACTATCTCGATTTATTTTGTTTTCGAAATACAAATCAGTATGACATCTGGCAATTTGCAAAAGATTCTGTGGGTCTCAGATTTGTTGTCGATCATTTGATTCTTACGCAGGAAATCATTGAAGACATTCAACCAAAGGTTATTCTGGTATTTAATAAAACAGCTGCAACATTTTTTGGATATCATGCAGCCCCAGATGATGCAAATCCGACTAACCAAAAGATTTGGATGGGTTATAAGTTAGAAGACAGCTCAATGACTGACAATATGTATTCAGCACAGATGAAATATATTACAGGGCTCCATGAAGGCCGCATGAATACAGAATTGAAAGAAACATCTTTACGGGGTTCCAAAATATTTTTTGGCTCATATATGAGATATCTTAAAAATGAGAAGAAAGAGGAGCTTCGGAAATTGATTGCGTCGTTATCGAAATTTGAGTAAATAAAAAATTCTGTCCCTTCCTTGTTGAACAGATTGTATTTGAATTTGTCAAATGCACGCATCCCTCATCAATTCTCCAACATCGCCAGAATCTCTCCCATCCGTTTTGCCGTCAGAATTTTCGGGTGTGAAACCGGCTCTGTTTCTGCTTCGTGCTGCCAGGTGACTGAATACGGAATGTGTATGGCGGTGCCTCCTATGGCTACAACCGGCAATACGTCTGATTTCATGGAGTTGCCAATCATCAGGAACTCTTCTGGTCTTGCATTCAGTTTCATCAACAATTTCTGGTAATCTGCTTCGGTTTTGTCGCTCATGATTTCAATGTGATGAAACATTTTTTCAATGCCTGATTTTGACAGCTTTCGCTGCTGATCGAGCAAATCACCTTTGGTGGCAATCACCATCGTATATCGGGAGTGTAAATCCGATAGCACAGTGAGAACATCTCCAAGCAATTTAACGGGCTTGTCCAGCAATGCTTTCCCCAATGAAATAATGCCGGAAACAATATTTCCACCTGCCTTGCCGTCGCTCAGATGCATTGCTGTTTCAATCATCGACAACGTGAATCCTTTTGCCCCAAAGCCATACAATCCTATATTCTGTTTTTCAGTTTGCAATAAAACTTCTGAAACCCGCTCCGGTGTTGCATATTCATGCATCATTGCGCAAAACATTTTTTCTGTTTCCTGATAATACGGTTCGTTCACCCATAGCGTATCATCCGCATCAAAAGCAATAACACTTATCTTTTTCATTCTACACTTTCTTTTTTATTGACTTGCTTAATTCATTTTCGCCAACTCCGGCCGGATTGATTTCGGACTCCGGATCATCGTTGTCCGCATCAGGTGTATATTTCAAGAGTGCTACCCCATCAGGAAGGGTTTCATCTGAAATCAGAAACAAGGCTTCGTCTTCGTCAAAACATGAACCCAGGGCATACACTGTTTGATACTCCGAGGCCGGGAAATCCATTTTTATTGCGGCATCCAGATCTATTTCTCCGTCAATCTCATCAAATCCAAGGCGGTAGTTATTCTCCATTAAAAACGAGTTCTGCAGCAATTTCATAAACCGAAAGTTTCCATGAACGGAATTGGCTTTGAAAGGTTTGTTTGCCTCGTAGAAATCAACCTCCCACTCACCAATAAGCAATACAAACGGAGTCCGCGTTTCTATATTAACGCCGTCGGGACGGTAATCTTTCAGTTCAAAATGATAAATCTTTTCAACCATTTCAAAAATGATTTTACTCAAAGTTAGGGAATTTTTGATTGTTTCAAATACGCTGGCAAATTAACGGCCAGAAGGGTGGCACTCTTTGCTCCGAAATAGTGGCACTGTTTGGGCCGAAATAAGTGGCGCCGTTTGTGGCGGAATAGTAATCATATCAGATATGTCCGAAATGACACACTTATTTGAACACACTCCCGGAAATATTTGGAATTACTCAAAATCACTTT
>DAOPKE010000069.1:0-11085 GCA_035390965.1 Bacteroidales bacterium
TCCGCTTCTTCTTTTATGAACTGATAGAAAAGCCGCACTCCGACGCCGGTTCCACCCTGTGGCCAGTAGTTCCAGGCAGTTTCCATAAAGGCAGGGCCTGCGATGTCGAGATGGATATAAGGATAATCGGTAAACTTTTCAAGAAATTTTCCAGCCGTAATTGCCCCTGCATATTTGCCACCGATATTGGCCATGTCGGCCACACTTGATTTGAGCAATTCGGCATATTCATCCCAGAAAGGAAACTCAACAATGCGTTCAAAAACCTCTTCGGCAGCGCCATGCAAACGTTCGAAATATCCCGAAGCATCGGCTTCCATTCCAACGATGGCATAATGTCCAATGGCTGCATGAGCGGCTCCGGTGAGTGTTGCAATATCAACAACCAGAGCAGGATCATATTTTTGTGCATAGGCCAGTGCGTCAGCGAGAATGAGGCGGCCTTCGGCATCGGTATTCTGTACTTCGACTGTTTTTCCATTCATCATGGTCAATACATCGCCGGGCGCATAGGCATTGCCTCCCGGGCGGTTATCAGTAGCAGGGACAAGTCCAATTACATGCACCGGGAGCTGCATAGAAGCAATCAGATACAAGGCACCTGCAACAGCAGCGCCGCCAGACATGTCGCATTTCATATCGGCCATGGAAGCACCCGGTTTCAGATTCAACCCACCTGTATCGTACATTACGCCTTTACCAACAAAAACATATGGCTTTTTGTTTACATGTATTTTTGGCTTATATTCCATGACAGTAAAAGTCGGCTCATCGCTGCTGCCGCGATTCACACCCAGCAAACCACCCATTTTAAGGGCAATGATTTTTTGTTTGGAAAGAACTTCAACCTTGACAGGAACTTCTTTCAGAAAATCTGAAACCCGTTTTGGAAAAGTAACAGAAGTAAGTTCAGAGGGAATTTCATTGACAAGATCGCGCGCAAACGAAACAGCTTTCTGCATGCGCATCAGTTCGAAAATATGAACATGTTCCACCAACGCCTGACGTATTAAAACAGACTTAAGAATTTTCTTTGGTTCTTTTTCTGTTTTATATTTCACAAACTCATAATTTCCAAGCAGCATCCCTTCGAGGAAATACTGAGCCAAGGCGGGTTCATTAAGATAAACATCGAGTGAAATTTCTTCAATTTTTTCCTTATTGGACAATTTCAGCACATCATTTCCGAGCCGGCGCAATTTCTCAACATCTGATTCCTGTCTTATTTTCTCGGGAAGAAATGCAATAATGTCGAGATTCGGCAAACGGTTAAAATAAACAAACTTCGCTTTATCCTTGCGGATGCGTGATTTCATAAATGTTTTTTCTTCTTTCGAAAAAAGTCCTGCAGGCAAACTGTCAGGAGAATCGACAAGATAAACATTTGTTCCAACAACTGTACGGCGACGATAAAGACCGAGTTTAATTTCCATAATCAGTATTTTACACAAAAATACTAAATAATAATGTTCATCAGAAACCACAATCTTATCTTTTGCCAATATCCTGTTCTTGTCGATTATAACAATATGAATATCAGTACAAAAGTAATTATTAGCGACCTTTGCAACCTTAAACACATACTGATTGTCAAAGAAAGAGAGAAGGCGATGAGAGATTACAGAAATCAACAGAATTCAAGAACACCGGTTTTGATGCAAAGAGCATTCAGGATTGCATTTCCTGTTTTTGCAGGCCTGTTTGTCAATGTACTGATGTTACTTGTCCTGTTTCTGATTGCCGGCACAAAAATCACCATGTCGCAGGAATTCAAACATTTCATGCTTTATTATTCACACCTTTGTGTAGTAATAGCTTTTTTGTTTCAGGCATTTATTGTTTTTCCGGTTTTCTGCAAATATCATTTCAAATCAATGACAGAAAAAACCATCGGCAGCATTGCAGTTTTTCTTGTTGCTGCATCAGGGTCGTTTCTTTTTGCATTTATTGTTTCAACGCCATCCGACAAAGCTCCGGATTTTGTTATCAATGCTGTTTTCGGATTCATCTTTACCTTGGTTTATCTTCTCACCAACATTCTGGTTGTAGAAAAATTCTGCATCAACGAAAATCGCGAAGAAGAATAAACAGCTGAATTTCAAAGAAAACCAACACCATTTATCTGTTTTTATAAATGTTATTTATCTTTGCGAAAAAAATTCATGAAGAAAACCGTTCTGTTATTTGCATTTCTTTGCTTCTCGCTGATGCAAATAAATACTTCAACAGCACAAAGCGCACAGATCAGCGGACTGGATTTTGAAAACTGGAATCAGAATTATTACAACATTATGTTCCCAAATAATTATTATTGGGAAAATCTGCCCACCAATGTATGGGCCAGTTCAAATGCTGCAACAACCATTGTAAACGATTTTTGCTGTGAGCGTACGACCGACTGTCATGGCGGTAGTTTCGCAGCACATCTTGAAACAAAAAGTATTTTTGGCGTACCCGCTGCAGGAAATCTCTTTACTGGGGAATTTATTCCGGATGGATTCAGCTCGCAGGCACTACGCGGAGTTCCTTTTACAGACAAGCCAGAGTCCATCAAAGGATATTACAAATATACTCCCGCCAACTACAACAATGGAAGCGCTACTGTTCCGGACACATGCGCCATTTACGCCATCCTGTCTTATTGGGACGGCGCACAAAGAGTAGAAATTGCAAGAGCTGAATTGTACACATCCAATGTCGTAATTTCTTACACAGTATTTAATCTCGATTTCAATTATATTTCGACAGAAACACCCGATACCATTGCTGTTGTTTTTGCATCGAGCAAATATGGCGATCTGTTTGAAGGCGGTATTGGAAGCACGCTTCTGATTGATGATGTAGAGCTGGTTTATCCGGTTGGCTATGCCGAAAAAAATTCGTTTGACCGCGCCTGGTCAGATGGCGATTTCTGGAATTTCAGCTTCCGCACCAATGCAAACAGAACGATTCAGCTGTTTGATGCCACAGGTCGTCTGATTGTTTCCGCTTCATCTTCTGAAAAATTATTTTCCACTTCAGCTCAGGAATTTCCTCATGGAGTGTATCTCTATCAAATAAGCGAAGGCCATAACATGTATAGTGGAAAACTTATAAAATGATGCGTGAATTTCTGACCATATTTTTCATTCTACTGCTGATGAATTATTCATATTCACAGAATCTCACCATTGGTCCAAAACTGGGATTCAACGTTGGAGCACCACTTCCTTTGGGCAACATTCCTGACGGCGCCAAAGGTACACCACTGGCCTGTCATAACCTCGGTGTGTTTTTCAATTATAAAATCTCTGAAAAATTCAGTATTCAGGCAGAATTATTATACAACAGAAAAGGTGCACAGTTCACTACTCCACTTGACAGCATGCCATATACCGATCGGATGCAACATCCCTTATATCCAGACATCTGGCTCGATGTTGAGACATTCTTCAATGGTACAGCAGAAGGCGCTTTCGATAATTACTATTTTGAGATTCCATTGTTGTTGTCTTACAAAATCGGACCTTCGAAATGGTCGCTGATGACCGGCGGATATTATGGTTGGCTTGCTCAAACCGAAACACATGCAACTGCTGTCGGCTATGTCGGATACGATCCGGCACAAAGAGAAGAAGTCCTTGATTTTGCAGAAAACACACGCAAGTACGATTATGGAGCACTGATTGGAACAACCTTTAAAGCAAGTGACCGAATCAACATCGACATTCGTATTTCATTTGGAATGAAATCTGTTTTTATTGACGAATATAAAAAAATAGACTATTCGCTCAATAATATGTTTGCTCAGTTTACCGCCAGTTATTCATTTATACCTGCCAACTGGTTTGGCAAAAAACAATGATCAAAGACCTCTCTACCCTTCTCTCCAAACCAATTTCGGACGAAACACTTTCTTCCGAAGAAGCAATGTCTGTGTATAAAAATACTCCATTACCTCAACTAATTTCGGCTGCGTATAATCTACGCATGAAGCTGCATCCCGAGAATGAAGTGAGCTGGATTATCGACCGCAACGTAAATATATCAAATGTATGCATTACCGGATGTCGCTTTTGCAACTTCAGTTGTTCGAAAAACAGTCCATCAGCATATGTTACCTCACGCGATGAATACAGAAAAAAAATAAATGAATTGTATGCGCTTGGAGGAAATCAATTGTTATTGCAGGGTGGGCTGAATCCAGCGCTGGATCTGCAGTTTCATTGCGACCTTTTTCGCTGGATGAAATCTGAATTTCCAAAATTAAAACTACATGCTTTGAGTCCTGCAGAAGTGGATTTTATGGCACGCACAGAAAAGTTATCGCATGAAGAAACACTGGAAATGCTCATAAATGCAGGCCTTGACAGTCTTCCGGGTGCAGGTGCGGAAATACTATCCGATCGCGTACGTAAAATAGTTTCACCGTCCAAAATCAGTGCTGATGGTTGGATTGAAGTAATGCGTGTAGCACACAAACTTGGATTGGTAACCTCAGCCACCATGATGTTTGGTCATGTTGAAACATTGGAAGAACGAATTGAGCATATGATTCGTATTCGTGAACTGCAAAAGGAAAAACCGGAAAATGCACCTGGTTTTTTATCATTCATTCCATGGCCGTTTTACGGAAAAGATACAGCATTGGAAAAAGCTGGGCTAGTGGATAAAAGTGTCACTCCGGTTGAATACATCCGTCTGATTGCCACAGCCAGACTGGTTTTGAACAATATTCCAAACATACAGGCCTCGTGGTTGACGGTTGGAAAAACAACGGCCTCCGTATGTCTTTATGCGGGAGCCAATGATCTCGGCAGTATCATGATTGAAGAGAATGTCGTTTCATCGGCTGGTGCTTCGTACCGCATGAATGCTGATGAAATGTTGCAGCTCATCAGCGATTCGGGATTTGAGCCGCGCCGAAGGAATCAGGATTTTACGGATGTGTGAGGCACAAAGCACAACTATTCACAAGTAAAAAGTTGAAAGTTTATAAAGTTTATAAAGGTGCCGTTGGAGCTTACGGCACAACACTTCCCGAGCCATCAGGTTATCAAGTTTAAAGTTTGTAAAGTTTATCACAGCATCTTTCTACTTTAAAACTTTATGAACTTTATGAACTCCGAATTTCCTATCTTTACAACAAAAATCAATTCATGCCTGCACCCAATAACACCAATCCTTTTCTCACGCTGAGCGAAGTTCTATCGCAGGTGCGGGTGGTGGTTGCCCGCGAGTTTGCGCTACCGTTGTGGATTAAAGCCGATATGCTGAAGCTCAATCATTATTCAGCATCGGGCCACGCGTTTCCGGAATTGGTTGAAAAAGTGAATGGCAAAATTACGGCAAAATGCCAATCCATGATCTGGGCCGATGATCTGCAGCGGATTGCAACCAATTTTCGACAAATAACCGGAAAACAACTAACTGATGGGATTGAAATTCTTTTCCGTGCAGAAATCCGTTTTCACGAGCAATACGGCATGCGCCTCCGCATCATCGATATCGATGCACAATATACATTAGGGCAAATGGCGATGGAACGCAAAAACACCATCGAGAAGCTCAAAAAAGAAGGATTGTATTTTCTGAACAAACAAGTTGTTTTATCCGAAGTTCCGGAACGGTTGGCTATTATCAGTGCGGCTACCAGCAGGGGATTGCACGATTTGAAAAACATTGTTTTTTCGGCCGGAGCTCCATTTAAAATCAAAATGACTTTATTCACTGCAGTGCTGCAAGGCGCTCGAGGTGCAGAAACCATTGGTCTCCGGATACAACAACTCTCCAAACGCAGCAACGAATTCGATGCTGTTCTGATTATCCGCGGCGGCGGCGATGACACAGGAATGGATTGCTACGATAATTATGCATTAGCCCGAGCAGTATGCGAATGTCCTCTGCCGGTCATTACCGGAATCGGCCATTCAACCAACGAAACGGTTACTGAAATGGTTGCGCATACCAATAAAATAACCCCAACCGATGTAGCGTATTTTATTATCGGAAAATTCTCGGAGCAACTGTCGAAACTGCAGGACCTTACTTCGCAACTCAGCGCTCAAACACTGATGTCCATAGCAACAGAAGAACAAATTCTGCAGGATATGGCACAATCTGTTTCTGATATAGCACGAAGCGAATTTCAGCAACAGAAAGATTTTTTACTGCAGGCCGGCAACATTATTCAACAAAAATCATTTCAGAGAATGGCATCGGCCAAAACCATACTTGAAGCAAACGGAGCTGATTTAAAAACCTTATCTCAAAAAATACTTCTCAACCAGCAACACGGAATCGAGATGCTAAAATCCGCACTGAATCAGCATTTTCAAAATATTGTGCGCAAAGAGACATCAACACTTGACATCCTTGAAAGCAAAATAAAAATGCTGGATCCGCAAAACATTCTACGTCGCGGTTATTCCATCACGTTGCATCAGGGAAAAATTGTAAAAAGCACCAAAGCTTTGAAAGAAGGAAATGAAATTGAAACAATTCTTTCCAACGGACGCGTGAAATCCATTGTTCAAAAAAATAAAAAAGATACAATATGAGTGAACCGAAGTATTCCGAAGCCATGGCGGAACTCGAAGAAATTGTAAATGCCATTGAAAACGACACACCGGATCCGGATGAATTGATTGTAAAAGTGAAGCGGGCTGCCGAACTGATTCAATTCTGCCGCAAACGTTTGCTGAACACCGAAACGGAGATCAACACCGTTTTGGCCAAGCTGAAAGAAATGTCCGATGGTGGCGAAAGCCAGTAAAAATTATAAGCATCATTTTCGGGCAACCACCGCTGTAATGTTGAGCAACGCCACTGTCATCCTGAGCCCCCCCAACTGTCAAATTGAGCCCTGCCTGCTGTCACACTGAGCCCTGCGTTCCGCAGGATAAACTTCGTCGAAGTGTCAAAAGCAGGATAAACTCCATCGAAATGTCGATAGCGGGGTGAAACTCCGTCGAAGGATGGATAGCAGAATAGTGTTGACAGCGAAAATCAACAGAAGCAGTGTCTAACGTATAATAGGAGATCCCGGTTGTTTCCGAAAAGCTGTATCGCAGTAGCGACCGGGAACTAAGAAGGATCTTCTGTTGATTAAAGATAAAGCAGTTTTGCAATAATGTTTCGGGAGTACCCCATAACCGGAAATTTTTAACGATATTTGCACCTCTTATTAAGCGGATGAAAAAAGACAATGCATTCAAACGTTTGCTTCACAAGCTGCGGATTCCGTACCGGCTTGTCATTATGAACGACAGTACTTTTGAGGAGAAATTCTCCTTAAAACTGTCGCGTTTAAATGTATTTGTTGTTTTTGCACTGATAACATTCCTGCTGATAACATTAACGGTTTTCCTGATTGCCTTCACATCACTGCGAGAGTATATTCCAGGGTATGGAAATGTAGAAGAACGGGAAATGGTCTATGAATTATCGCTTAAAACTGACAGTCTGGAACAAGCGTTAATTGCCCGTGATGTATATTTCCGGAATTTCTTTGCGGTACTTACCGATGCCGATTCAAATTTGTTGATTAGCAATTATTCAAACTATTCCGAAGGCGGCAGCAGCAGCAATGTTTCAGAAAACACTGATGCCACCGGATTGTATTTTATTCCACCCATTGAAGGCACTGTAGTCAGAAAATTTTCAACAGCCAATCGTCATTACGCTGTTGACCTCAACGCACCCAAAGGCAGCATGATCAGCAGTATAGCGAATGGCACTGTATTATTTTCCGACTGGACTCTTTCGGGAGGAAATACGCTCATCATTCTGCATCCGGGGAAAGTGATTTCGGTGTATATGCACACCCTGTCGCTCTTTGTAAAACAGGGTGAAACCGTAAAAGCCGGTGATCCGGTTGCCATTATTGGCAATTCCGGCGAAAACTCCAGCGGGCCTCATCTGCATTTTGAATTATGGATTGATCAGCAAGCAGTTAATCCTGAAAACTATATAACCTTCTGATGAAGCAACGATTAGCCATACTTGGTTCTACCGGCTCCATCGGAATGCAGACACTTGATGTTTGCCGTTGTTTTCCGGAACAATTTGAAGTTGAAGTATTGACCGCCGGGAAGCAAGCAGCAGAACTTGTAAAGCAAGCACTTGAATTCAATCCCAATATGGTAGTGATAGCCGATGAATCACAATACCATTTTGTTTCCGACGCTCTTAAAAACACAGACATCAAAGTTTTCTGCGGCAGTAAATCCATTGCCGATGCAGCTACCGTTGAATCGGTTGATACCGTTGTGCTTGCACTTGTTGGAATCGCCGGACTGGAACCCGCCTATGCAGCATTGAAAGCCGGAAAGAAACTGGCTCTTGCCAACAAGGAAGTGCTGGTTGTCGCCGGCGAGCTCATTGCAAAAACGGCCATTGAAAACCGTGCCGCCATCATTCCCATCGACAGTGAACATTCGGCCATCATGCAATGTCTGCAGGGAGAATCATCAGCAGCTATTGAAAAAATCATACTTACTGCATCCGGCGGGCCTTTCCGGGGATTCAAAAAAGACCAATTGGAAAATGTTACGCTGAAACAAGCGCTGGCTCATCCGGTCTGGAGCATGGGGAATAAAATCACTATTGACTCTGCAACCATGATGAACAAAGGCTTTGAGGTAATCGAAGCGCGATGGTTGTTCAATGTGCCGGCAGAAAAAATTGATGTAATCATTCATCCACAATCCATTATTCATTCAATGGTGCAGTTTATTGATGGCTCTGTAAAAGCCCAGATGAGCCGTCCCGACATGCGTTTGCCCATCATGTATGCGCTCACCTGGCCCGAGCGTATGGCAGCGCCTTTTCAGACCGGTGGCATCAACGATATTTTTTCGCTGACTTTTGAAAAAGCCGATACCGAAACTTTCCGTCATTTATCTCTGGCGTATGAGGCCATAAAAAATGGTGGTGGTGCGCCCTGCGTGCTGAATGCTTCGAACGAAGTCGCGGTGGAGCTTTTCCTTAACGATAAAATCTCATTCACCGGCATGCAGAAAATGTCGGAAACCGCAATGAGTCACATTTCTGCGGGTGTGCCCGGCAGCATTGCCGATTATCTGGCGCTCGACAACGAAACACGCATTTATTGCAAAACTCTGAACATTAAATAACATGGAAATATTCATCAAAATCGTTCAACTTCTTCTCAGTCTTTCAATTCTTGTTATCCTGCACGAATTCGGACATTACATCACTGCACGGATGTTCAAAACAAGAGTGGAAAAATTCTATCTGTTTTTCGATCCATGGTTTTCGCTTTTCAAATTCAAAAAGGGTGATACAGAATATGGTATCGGCTGGTTACCTCTGGGCGGCTACGTTAAGATTTCAGGGATGATTGATGAGTCGATGGATAAAGAGCAAATGAAACAACCGGCTCAACCATGGGAATTCCGCAGCAAAAAGGCGTGGCAGCGTTTTATCATTATGGTTGCCGGCGTTGTAATGAATGTTCTGCTGGCCATGCTCATCTATATTCTGATGTTGTCGGCCTGGGGCGAAAAATATCTTCCAAATGCCGAACTGAAAGATGGCATTGCCGTGGATTCTCTGGCCATGCAAACCGGACTGCGCACCGGAGACAAGGTATTGAAAGTCGATGACATTGTTATTGAAGATTTCTTCGATATTGTTCCGAACATGCTTCTCGAAAATGCCAAAACACTCACCATTGTACGCAATGATTCGGAGCAGGTATTGGATATTCCGAGCGACTTTGTGAAGAAAATGATTGATTCGGAGCGGGCCAATATGATTATGCCCCGTATGCCAATGATTATCGACAGCATTGTTCCCAACTCGGTCAACGCTAACTCAAAAATAAAAAAAGGCGACCGCGTGATCGGAGTGAATGGGAAACTGATTCATTACCACGATGAGTTTAAATCCGAAGTGGAAAAATATAAGAATCAGGAGATTACCATTCGGGTTCTGCGCGGCACCGAAGACCTGACATACCCCGTTAAGGTCAATGACAAAGGTCAGCTTGAAGTGATGATTGTGACTGATCTGAACCGCTTTTTCAATGTCGCCACCAAGGATTATACATTCTGGGAAGCCATTCCGGCGGGAATCAGCAAGGCCGGAACAAAGATTTCGGAATACTGGAAACAGCTTAAACTAATGTTTAACCGCGATGTGCGCGCCTATGAAAATGTGGGCGGATTCATTACCATGGGCAAGATTTTCCCGGGCGTATGGGACTGGCAAGCCTTCTGGAACCTGACAGCCTTTCTGTCGCTCATGCTGGCAGTGTTAAATATTCTGCCCATTCCGGCCCTCGATGGTGGCCATGTGATGTTTGTACTCATTGAAATGATAACCGGCCGAAAACCTTCGGAGAAGGTCCTTGAAATTGCCCAATACATTGGCTTTGGGCTCCTGCTGACACTTTTGGTCTGGGCAAACCTGAACGACATTCTGCGGCTTTTTTAGCCCGTTGTTAACCGTTTGTAACCCGCCTTTTTTGTTAAAGGTATTGCGCGCGGGGGTGGGAGGGGTGTATATTTGTGGGATTGATTTGAAATATCATTTCCGCAAATGAAACAACTCTCAAATGAAATTGAAACCTAAAAGCATTTTTTTTGCAAAATCAGGCTTAATGTTTCTCACTGTTTTATTGTTGAATACTCCAATTGTATTTGCTCAATATGGATTAAGTCTACAAAATGGAAGTGCAACACCTACAACTGGAACGAATTGTGGAAACTCACAGTCTATAACATTGTATAGAAATGGAAGTACAACTTACTCTGGCTGTCCTAGATTCAGGCATTTTCTTGAGTACAAAGTCGGCTCAGGGTCGTGGATAGCGGTCGGACAATGGTCTGGAACTGGATCCGGATCCTACCCGGCAAGCATTACAGTAAGTAAAACGATTTTTTCTTCAGATTTGACATCTTGGAATCCATCTGGGCAAACATTATATTTTAGATCCAGACAAGAAATGTATTACACAGGACTTTCTGGATGTATTGGAACCACCACCACCACATATTCAAATACTGTAACAATTAATTATATTTCTCCGGCAACAATAACTTCGCAGCCAATCAACAGCAGTGTTGTTGAAGGAAACAA
>DAOPKE010000069.1:11185-14300 GCA_035390965.1 Bacteroidales bacterium
CTCCGGCAACAATAACTTCGCAGCCAATCAACAGCAGTGTTGTTGAAGGAAACAACACATCCTTCAGCGTCACCGCTTCAAATGCAACGAGCTATCAATGGCAGGTTTCAACGGATGGTGGATCAACATATAACAATATAACCGCTGCCGGATCTAATCCCGTGTATTCTGGTTACAACACCTCCACACTAACCTTGACCGGTGTTGTTGCAGCAAACAACGGCTACAAATACCAATGTATCGTTACGGGGTGCAATTCTGTAACGAGCTCACAAGCGACATTAACAGTCACTTCGACCTGCCTTGCCCCAAATGTGCAGGCAAGTGCTGCGACTTTTACAACACTTACCTCAACTTCAGGAACACTCAGCTGGACAAATGGGAATGGAACAGGAAGAGTCGTTTACATCAACACAACAAATTCGTTCACAGCACCAACAGATGGCAGCAGTCCAACAGCAAATACCGCATACGGTGGATCTGGTCAGCAATGCGTTTATAACGGAAACGGGAATTCTGTTACTATAACCGGATTAACTATCGGAACGACATATTATGTCCGGATTTATGAATTTGACTGCTCCGGAATATTGTATAACGCATCAACAGCATCAAATAACCCAACAAATTTCTCAATATTTGAATGTAATTATCCGGTAGTACAAGCAACATCATTCACATCAAACCCTTATTCAAATGGAATGATAGTTGGCTGGACAAACGGAGATGGAAGTAATCGTATTGTTTTTATCAATACAACCAATTCTTTCACTGCACCTGTCGATGGTAATACTTATACTGCAAATGCAGTGTATAGTGGATCTGGTCAACAATGTGTCTATAACGGCACCGGTTCAGCTGTTGATGTTTCTGGACTAAACTCTTCAACGACCTATTATTTTGCCGTTTATGAATTCAATAGCAGTGGGTCTTGTTACACAAGTTCACCACTATCCGGAAACGCGACGACAACATCCACGGCTTCAACATACATAATTACGAGTATTGATAATGGTGCAGGTTATACCGGAACGTTCAACGGCAATACCAATTCAACAATTTATTTATGCTATGGATCCAGTGTCTGTATTCAAACAAACATTCCTTTGTCATTAGGAGATTATAGCAAAAGATTCCAGACATCGAGTGATGCCGGAGTTACTGATCCATGGTTTACTTGGGCAGGAACAACTTACTGCAGTCCTTCAAGCGGAGTCAGATATGTAAGAGGTTGTCTCTGGGATGCTTCATTAGGTGTTATGCCGGGTTCTGAAACACCGTGGCTTAAAATTGTTCATGGTCCGGAATCGGTAGCAGATCCTACAAATATAGCAACCACAAACATTACACCGACCAGTTTTACTGCAAACTGGACATCCTCGGCAACAGTTTGTGCAGGTGGTGGTCTTGGCATCATTCACAGAATTGATGTTGCTACAGATGCATCATTTTCTAACATGCTGACCGGATATCCAAAAGATGTTACTTCGTGCATTACCAATGGGCCAACTTTATGTTCGTATGACGTGACCGGATTGACAACGGGTATTACATATTACTGGAGAGTTAAAGCGATGTCCTATCATGTCGGAACAAACAACGGAGATTTATATTGCGGAGTAAACAGCAATTATGTTCCAACCAGTTTCAATCTCCCAGTTGAATTAACCGATTTCTCAACAAAATGCAATGTTGCTTCTGTAACCCTCTCCTGGTCCACCGCGACCGAAACCAACAATGATTATTTTACCATAGAAAAAAGCATCAATGCCGAAGACTGGGTGCCTGTCGGAATCGTTGATGGAGCGGGCAATTCCAATGAGCTGATCAATTATGAATTCGAAGATATGGAGCCAATGTCGGGGACATCGTACTACCGCTTGAAACAGACTGATTTTGATGGGAAATTTGAATATTTCGGACCGGTAACTGTCAATTGCGATGAAGGTGCGAATGGAATTATCGCTTATCCGAATCCCGCACAGGAAAATGTGTTGGTGGTGGGCAGCCAGGATGTTGCCGCCGAGATTTATCTGTGTGATCTGACAGGCCGCATCATTACATCATACAGCTGCAGCCGGCTTTCAGAGCCATTCAGCATTGACCTGCAGAATATTCTTCCGGGCATATATCTGATTCGTGTTGATTCTCAAAACAACTCGGAGTATTTCCGGGTAGTGAAAGAATAGCTCCTTCCTCAACCTGAGTGCCTCGCGGAGCGAGCTCTCTGCGTTGAGGGAGTCACATACTAGCCAATGCACTCAGGTCGATTACACCGACGCAGAGAGATTGGCAATGTCTATTGAAGCGAGGCACTCAGGTTGTGGAGGCAGCAGCGCCAAACCACGATCAAACCACCGATCGCAATAAATATTTGTTATACCATTATGAAATATATTTTAGACGGAAGTGTCTTAGTTAAAATGATGCCCGATGCAAGAGGTTTACCTGACAAACAGGCAGGCATCACATGTCTGTAGAAAAATGCATATAGCACTTACGACCTCAGAGAGGTCGAATCTAAACGGCTTCCTGCGCGAAAGAGCTTGAAAAACATTCGACTCCGCTGGAGTCGTGTTTTGTCCTTTATGTTTTCTACAGACATGCGACTCCTCCGGAGTCATCCAAATACACGGACTATTGTATATTACCTTTCTGTATTATTGCATGATAAAAAATATTTCAGACATATTTATTCCTTATCTTTGACCAAACTCTACACCTATGAAAATCAAAATTCCAGAAAACCAGGTCACGTTTTAGCAGCTCAAAGCTGATGTTGAAAGCCAGTTTCCACAGTACGCCTTTCATGTAAAAACAAAGAATTTTCTTGTTGCCCGCAAAAACGGAAGCACCGGCGCCAATATTCTTTTGAGAAAATCGAAAGTCGTTGTGAACGGCACATTTCCAACTATGGGTGGCAACATGCTTTTTGTGCTTTGTATTTTCCTGTTTGGATTTCTGATACCCCTGATTGTTTATTTCATCGTTTTTCACAAGAACCAGAAACAGCTTGAAACCGAAATCGGCACATTTATTCAGCAGAAACATGGGCTGAAAGTCTGAACTGAATTACACAAAAAAAGAGGATTTGCAATGCAGATCCTCTTTTTTT
>DAOPKE010000070.1:0-5653 GCA_035390965.1 Bacteroidales bacterium
GTTACAAGTACATCAAACACGCACAGGGCCTCGTTTCCGGAACTATCAACGGCTATAAAAGTGATGGTGGTTGTGCCGATGTTGAATGCAACACCCGCCAGCGAAGTACCGCTGCCTGTTGTGGCGCCGCTCAATACATAAGTCAGACTGGCAATTCCGTCGTTGTCGCCGGCGATAGCGTCCCAGCTATTATCGGGCTGTGTGTAGGTATCAGCACCCAAATCAGTATTGACGGACTGATTGTTTCCGGTCAGACAGAAGCTGTATTCAGGATTTTGATTGTCATTGACAACAACTGTAAATTCACAATAAATGGTATTTCCACTCAAATCGGCAGCAGTCCACAAAACCGCTGTTTCGCCCATATTGAAAACAACACCATCAAGACTTGATCCACTTCCAATAGTGGCACCAGTCATTACAAAATATAATGAATCGATTCCACAATTATCCGAAGCTGTTGCATCCCAGGCAAATCCACTGTGAGTATATGTATTAAAGCCGGAATCGGTATTCAGAACAAATTCACTTCCATCGGGACAATTAACAAAAACAGGAGGTTCAACATCACTCACCATAACGTTAAAAGAGCAAGTACTGATATTTCCATTTTTATCAGTAACGGTCCAGGTTACTGTGCTAACACCCGTATTAAAAGCAACACCGAGCAAAGAATTACCGCTGCCAGAAGTTGCACCACTGATGATATAGGAAAGAGATTCAATACCGCAGTTATCACTGGCAATTGCATCCCAATCAATATTTGGAACGACGAAAGTACAGGCATCATTTGTTGTAACTTCCTGCGGCGGAATACATGTAATTACAGGCGATATACTGTCAACAACAACCGATTGCACAGCGACATAATTATTGGAATAGTCCAGTTCCAAAGTGACACATGAAACATTGGCTTCGTTAATAACAGAAGGAATTGCAGTGCACAATGGAATAACCGTAACGGTTCGGATAACATCGGTATTGGCTGCCAGTGACGTAATAAGCGGCCAGGTGATTTTCCCGGCATCGAAAACTCCACCATCAGAAGCTGATACAAATTGTAAGGAAGCCGGAAGCACATCAGCCAGAGAAATATCCGAGGCCGTATGATCTCCGTTGTTACGGATAGTAATGGTATAGGTGTAAGGAACACCGGTAAACAATGTATCTGGTTCAGACTTATACACCTGCAAATCGGGCAAGAGTGTAATCGAAAAAACTGCCATTGCATTGTTATTGTTGTATTCGTTTTCAGGTACCGGAGTAATGATTGATGCGTAATTACGGACCAGTGTAACTCCGGGATTATAAGTGGCCGTGGGGTCAACCATCATTGAATAAACAATCTGGCCGCTGTCGCCCGGATTCAAAGAACCCAGATTCCATTGAATCATGCCGCCTGAAACGATTCCACCATTGAGCGAAACCGGGTTCAGATGTGCATTATCAAAAAAGTCCTTCAACACTACATTATCTGCCACACAATTTCCTGCATTTTTATATTTGAGTGTATAAAAAACATCACCACCAATCACAGCAGGAATTGGCACGGTCACCAATGTTTTTTCTATGGCAAGGTCGGGATGTCCGAAAATGTTTGTAATGGCTGTAGCTGTCGGATATCGGCTTTGATTGAGATAGGAACATTCAACCATATTGGTAATGGTTCCCGAACAAATGGGACTATCGACAACACGAACTGTTACCTGAATTGTTTCGGCACTGTCGAGACCATAACCCAAGGTACCAAGCGACCATACATTATTTGTGCCTGCATCGGGAGCCGGCACGGCGCTGACAAATTCAATATTGGGATCATATGTTTCATACAGTTTAAAATCTTCTGCCGGATATTTGTCGTTGGAATTAAATACAAAAATGGTATAAGTAAATTCCTCTCCCCGTTCAACAGGGTCTTTGGAATCAACTTTAGAAATATTAATCAGCGGATATTTCGGCGAACCCAGAATTTCTGTTTCAAGGTAACCTACATCAGAGGTTGTTGGGCAATACACCGAAGTTGCTGTCACATCGTGACAGGAAAAATGAAAAGGATTGGAACCGATGGGCGCCGTGAGTTCAATCAGAAACTGATATGTACTGAATGGCGAAATCCATGGGGTTTGCGTAATTTCATTTCCACCCATATCCAGAAGTCTCGAAAGCAGGGGGTCAAAATCGGTTCCAATGCAGGCATAATTGACAACCGTCAAATCAAACTTATCGTAGATATTGCCATTGTTATTCACCTGCATCAGATAATACAAAACAGTATTGGTAGCCGATTTGATAACCCCGCTGGCATCGTTGATCTGCACACTGCACATCTGGTTGACCGTTGTATATGTGGTATCACCCAAAATTGGCGGATTTGTGACATCGCTCTGAATGGAAGTATAATTGCTGATAATATTACTTGCAGCCGGCATATAATATCCGTCCGTTGATCCAGTAATTCCATCGCCTGGAACTCCGGCCCGAATCTGAACTGTAATCTGACGAATGCCGGTACCAAGCAATTCCAGCTCAGGGATATTGGTTTTGTCCCATGTAAGAACATTACCCACCAATGTGCCTGCAGGGTTGGATCCTACATAAGTGTACATATTGGCAGCAGGCAGATAATCCTTGATTACAACATTACCCGCCTCCACTGTTCCAACATTGGAATATTCAATGATATAGGTAATAAGTTCCCCGGGAGCAGCAGCAACAGGGCCTGTTTTATGAATGCTCAGTATTTCTGAATCCTGCGCAGTGGCCCAACTCTGCAAAAGAAAAAATGCCAGGGCAGTCAGAAATGACGTTAATAATTTTATGTGTGTTTTCATGATAGTGCTTTTTAAATTAGTATTCAGTGACTTTACATTTCTGCTATCAGTCTCCCCTGATATGCATTTTCCCGTACAATTGAAGGTCGATTTTTTTCATGGCTTTATATTTTAAGTGTTGTTATTCTCTTATTAATCACGATATATTAATTAGCAAACATTGCTGCATGCTCCTTAAAAAAACCACACCTGCCTCCTGGCAAATGTGCACCATACATGATTCCACGTGCAAATGATGAACATTTATTGTCCGAAATCTCAGTGTTGCTATTAAATACAAAGTGCCTCATCTTCAACTGATTAAATGACTCTTCAATAAAAAAACAATTATCACCCCCTAAAGTGACTTTTTAAAAGATGAACGTTATCTAATTTACGACAGGCAATTTACAACCGCAAGGGTCAACATATCATTCATACATGCTATATATCATATCTACAACCAATTTTGTCGATATTTTTGCATTATTTATCTACGCTGATTGTTTTTGAACGCTATGTAAAACGCAACGCTGAAGCGACATGTACGTCATTTCAATTTGTCGAATGTGAAAAAAGTCAGGAAAAATCAATGTGCAGCTTTTGAGAATTAGTTTAACAGAAGTACATTAATCTCGTTAACAAAATGCTTTAACGCATAAATTTGCCGATTTATACATTTTACTATATTTGCATATATATTCGCTTTTTAAACACTTGAATAAAACGCGGAAACCTTGACAATACACGAGAATCTATAAATCACCCCATATGAAAAAAATATACCTTGTTCTTATTTCTCTGTTCCTTGCGGCAACCACATCGCAGGCACAACTGATGCTTTCATGGGCAAATACTTGTGGAGGAGCAAATAACGATTATGTTTACAGTTGTGTCAAAGACACATCAGGAAATATTTACACTGCCGGCTATTTTAGTGGCACCGTAGATTTTGATTCCGGCGCCGGCACTTATAACATTTCCTCTTCAGGCATTGATGCATTTGTTATGAAAACAGATTCCTCAGGCACTTTGAAATGGGTTACCAAACTGGGAAGTACCGGTACTGATCAGGCTATTTCACTGGCTTTCGACAACAACATGCATCTTGTTATAGGTGGAATTTTCAACGGCACCGTTGATTTTGACCCCGGAGCCGGCACAGCCACACGCTCGTCGAACGGAGGAGACGACTTCTTTGTCCTTAAACTCGACACTTCCGGTCAATTCATCTGGGCAAAAACTGTCGGCGGCAACTCCAATGACTGGATTAATGACATTTGTGTTGATCCCTTTGGAACCATATGCATTGGAGGTCAGTTCAAAAGCACAAACAGTGTTGATTTTGATCCTGGAACGGGCACAGCTACATCATCAACCAGCGGAACATGGTCGGGTTTTGTTTTAAAATTTGATGTTGACGGAAATTATATATGGCATAAAAAATTTGCAGGCAGCTCCAATGTGATTGTCTGGAAAGTGCTTTCCGATTCTCTCAAAAACGTCTATATCGATGGAACTCTTGCCGGAACAGCCGACTTCAGCCCCGATACAACATTGTCCTCGGCAGGCGGAACCGACATATTTATTCTCAAACTCGACTCGGCAGGCGGTTTTACATGGATAAACAAAATCAGCAGCCCCGCCAACCTTGATGCACGCGGATTTGCCCTTTACAAAAACCAAAGCTTTTACTTGACCGGATTCTTTGAAGGCACCGTTGATTTCAACCCGAGGGGCGGTATTTATAATTTGACTTCTGCGGGAAATACCGATGTCTTTATCCTAAACATGGATACAGCCGGCAACTTTATCTGGGCGAAAAAAATTGGTGCCGCAAATGCTGATGGCACATACGGAGCATATATTAATGATGCAGGACAATTACTGATTTCGGGAGGATTTAGCTCCACGGTAAACTTCGATCCGGGGCTGACTGATTACACCATTACTTCTAATGGCTCGGGCGATGTATTCGTGATGAATACAGACTTAAACGGCAATTTTAATTGGGTTAAATCGTTTGGAGGCGTCAACATGGATTATTCTCTTTGCGTACTTGATCTCGATTCTGTGCATCCGGTTGTTTGCGGCTCCTATTCCGGAACGGCCGATTTTAACCCGGGACCCGGTGTGTATTCAAAAACATCAAACGGACTCGGCGATATTTTCGTCGTCAGACTCGAACCATGCGTTACAGCAGAAGGCTACGACACCATTCAGGCCTGTGATTCATATACATGGATTAACGGAGTCACATATACCTACAGTATTTCCGGAATTTCACACACCCTTCCAGGTGCAGCTGCCAGCGGATGTGACAGCATTGTACATCTGAATCTTTCAATTTATCCCTCTTACTTTTTTACAGAAAAAGATACTATTTGTGCCGGAGACGAATTGTTCTGGAGAGGTTATCAGCTTACAACAGGCGGGCTTCATTACGACAATCTCACAACCATTCACGGATGTGACAGCGTATATGAGCTTCTTCTCACCGTTATTCAGGATCAGGAGGTAATATCCATTGAAAACATTTGTGCCGGCGACAGCATCTTCTGGCGAGGAATGTATTTTAAAACGACAGGAAACTACTACGACAGCGTGACGCATACAAGCAGCTGCGATACTGTTTTCATTCTCAATCTAACAGTAAATCCAACATATTTTTCTTCGCAATCTGCTGGAATATGCAGCGGCGAAAGCTTCATCTGGCACGGCAATCCATATACAACAGCAGGTATGTATTACGACAGTCTGGTTACTCAACATGGATGTGACAGTGTGTTTGAGCTAAACCTTGTTGTTCATCCCGTTTATCTTAATCAAATCAATGCCGAAAT
>DAOPKE010000070.1:5753-14247 GCA_035390965.1 Bacteroidales bacterium
GGAATTTATTACGACAGCCTGCTTACGCAAAATGGCTGCGACAGCGTGTTTGAACTTGATCTTGTTGTTTTCGATTTACCCAATGTCGATATTATAAGCACTGATTCCTTTGTGTGTGTTTACAATACACCGTTAAATCTTGCTGCAATACCCGCAGGAGGTGTCTGGAACGGACAAGGATTAAGCGGAAATAATTTTGATCCTGCAGCTGCCGGAATCGGATCCTGGATAATTACCTATCATTTTGCTGATACCAACGGATGCGAAAATGCTGATACAATCACAATATTGGTTGATGCTTGCACCGGACTGGAAAACGAAGTTTTTTCCGGAATCACTCTATACCCCAATCCCACCTCCGGCCAGCTCTCCATAACATTCCCCGCAGAAGATGATTACACACTTTCATTCATCGATGCACTAGGACAAATCATTCTGACAACAAAAATCTCTGCACAAAAAACAGTACAGATTGATCTGAAATCCTTTGCGCCCGGTGTGTATATGCTGAAAATTGAAAACGCTGAGGGCTTTGTGCTGAAGCGGGTTGTTTTAGAGCGGTGACCAGTGAGTAGTGAGCAGTGAGTGGTGATCGGGTAATGATTATTGGAAGCTTCATCTAAAGCGGTGATCGGTGACCAGTGAGCAGTGAACTTTGCTTATCAGCCAAGGAGCGTTCCTCTCTATTTAAACTTCATCGTTTTTTGTTCAGTGAGAACTTGTCACGCTTCGGCGGGATGATTCTCCGATCCATCCGTACTTCAATCAAAAATCTAAAATCACCGATCGGTATTCTTATCTCGTTCTGTCCATGATTCGGCATTCTTATGAGTTCATAAAGTTCATCAGGTTTATAAAGTAAAAAGGCACTTCATAAATTTCAGCCTATCCTTCAAATTTCCATATTCAGTGTTCTTGATTCGATGTTTACTTCCTCCTTCAGATCAAAAATCACATATCTCAAATCTTATTTCTTAAATCTTAGGTGTCAGCCAAGTCCGACTGTGATGCTAATCCACGAGGTGTTGATGTTTCCTCCGGGTGCTCCGCGATAAAAGGAATTCTATTTTCCAATTTTACACCTTCTCTTTAATCCTTACAAGCACCGCCGGAATCAGCATGAATGCCGACACCGCAATCAGTCCCCAGCCGATGCTGTAGCGATCGGCGACAAATCCGATGACAGGAGCAATTGCAGCTGCAATCAGGGTTTCAGCAAGAGACTGAAAAGACAGCGAACTGCTTAAAACCGTCGGATCAATTTTATCAGTCAGATAACTTATGCCTATTGGTTTCCGTAAATTTTCAACAGCATAAACAATCACAAAAAGCGCTGCTGCTGCGATAAACCAGTCGTATGAATAGCAGATTCCCGCAATAAGTCCGAACAAAAATCCGGAGAGCAATGTAATGTTGAGTGGTGCTGCAACATGTTTAAACCTCTTCGCAAACCGGCCCGCACTGCGCGATGCAAAGGCGGTTGTCAAATGAATGCAGAAGAAAATAATTCCGATCAGAATGGCCGATCGCTGCTTTTCGTGCAGCATCAGAAACAGAGGCATCGACACGGCAATGGTCTCAAGTAAAGGTTGCAGATAGTCTTTGATTGCCTTATAGAAACCCGTGTAAAAACTGAGGTTTCCAACGGTTTTCAATACAGTTGGATTTTTGAAAGTAGTGATTAAATCGCGTATCACCTGACGAAAATTTTCTTTCAGATCGCTTCCTTTGTGACGAACAATTTCTCCATCGAGTTCTTTCGGGTAAGTGGTCATCATGATCAGATTCAAAAAATACGGAACCGTGCTGAAAATAAAAACACTCTGATAATCGCCGGTGAAAAACACTATTACTGCGGCAACGAGTGATGACACAGCAGAGCCGATCTGTGACCACGAGCGCGTATGTCCGTAGTACGCAGTTTTCTGATCCTTCCATCCTTTCAGTCGGAGGTAATCAATGATCATACTTTTATGTGTTCCCTGCCGAAATGCATCGCCGAATCCGTAAAAAATAAACGACAGCATGAACAACCAGAATGCGTTGGCAAAAAAGAAAACAGAGAACGAAATGATGTAAGCAATAAAAGCAAAAATCATTACTTTACGGCGGCCAAGCACATCGGCAATAATACCGGCAGGAATTTCCATCACATACACCATCACTTCGCGAAACGAGATCAGAAGCCCGATTTCGAAGAACGATAAGCCCTTGTCAAGAAAAAATAAAAATATAAACGGATCGAAAAACCGCAGATTTTTCAGAAAACCGTAGCTGCAGAATTTGAAATATTGGGAGTCTTTTTGAAATTGTGCTGTCATGATATCAATTTGAAAATTTGAAAGTGTGCTAATTTGAAAATTTGATAATGTGCCAATTTAAAAAGTGGAACTTTGTTCATGTGAAAATGAGTGAACACAAGATACCGTAAAAATACAAAAACATAAACATGAAATACAAACTACTTTAATGATGTGTGATAAGCCATGAGTGATAAATCGGACACAATAGATTTTTCCCGCGGTGGGCGCGTGTCTCTGCATGCAACCACGTAAAACAGCCTGTCACGTTTTACGTGATGGCAAGCTGTTTCACGTTGACGCGTGACCATGCTCAGCACAAAAAAAGCGCGCGATCTACATGTCAACGCCTCAAATCTTTGGTTAAAATTAGGCGTATCGGACGTTATTGGTAGAAAATATCACTTTATTTAACGCATAAATTGATTTTGTTATCAGAATTTGTATATTTGTAAAAAAGGGATTATGAAAGGGGGAATAATTTTTATTTTAATTTTAATGTTTGTTGCTTTTAATAATGTTCAAGCTCAAACTGAAAACACAAAAGTTACGCAAAAATACGAATACAGTTTTTCAGGAAAAGCAACAACGCAACAACTTGAAAAGGTTGAATCAGAATTATACAGAATTGAAACAATCACTCAGGTTAAAATCAGCTACAAGCAGGATTCATTCAAAGGCCTGTTGTTTTTCAGCAGAACATTTTATTCCGGCCCGGGTGAATTGACCGACGATTTCAATGCTGCCCGGATAAAGCAGATACTTTCCGAAGCCGGTCTTATACCTGAAGAATTCAAAGAATTATAAAAAATATCTGAATCATGAAAATGTCGTTCATTTTCGGGATGATTGTGTGTATTGCTTTTTCATTTGCATCGATTGAAACGCAGGCACAGAGTGATGGTTGCTCGGCTGCAACCGCCATCCCAATTACAGTCAATTGCTCCAGTCCTGTTTCAGGAACAACGGCAGGAGCCACACAAACCATTGCCGGTTGCGTCGGTACCGCCGATGACGATGTGTGGTACACCTTCACCGCAACGGCCACCAGTCACATTATCACTGTAACACCATCTTCGGGAATGGACGCCGTGGTACAGCTTTTTTCGGGCGATTGTGCTGCTTTGATTTCCATGAATTGTATGGACCAGGGCTTTACCGGCGAAGCGGAGACTATTTATGCAACAGGGCTAACCATTGGTGCAGTGTATAAAATCCGGATCTATCATTATTACACCGGATATGGTTCAGGCACATTTACGACATGCATCACTACCGCTCCACCAGCGCCTTCAAACGACAACTGCAGCGGCGCATCCTTGCTCAATGTAAATGCAACCTGTGTTTCAACTGCTGGTACAACGGTTTCTGCAACGCAGTCGCAGCCCGGTTGTGCGGGCACTGCTGATGATGATGTCTGGTATAGGTTTGTAGCTACCAATGCTGTACAAACCATTCAGGTTACACCAAGCGGAACCGCAGATCTGGTGCTGGAATTATTTTCGGGCTCTTGTAGTGTGCTCACCAGCTTGTATTGCGTTGATAATGGTTTCAGTGGCGATGCCGAAACCATCAGTGCGGTTGGTCTGATTCCAGGCACAACCTATTACGTCAGAACATATGACTATTATTCAGGAAACGGAGGAACCACCTTCGATATCTGCATCATCGGAACACCAACTCCTACGCCCACCAACGACGAACCCTGTGATGCCATCCAATTACCTCCGGTTACTTCATCATGTGATTATCTGTCATTCACAACAACCGGTGCAACAACAACCACCTCTGCGCCAACTCCCGCTTCATGTGCGGGCGGCAGCAGCCCTATGCAGGGTGGCTTCAACAATATACCGCAACCCAAAGATGTATGGTTTGCTATCACAGTACCATCATCAGGCATTATCAGCATCATGGCGAAACCCGGTTATGGATTCAGCGATGCAGTTATGGCGCTGTATTCCGGCACCTGCACCTCGCTTACGCAGATTGCCTGTTCCGATGACAATAATTATCCGTTAACAGCCAATGATTTCAAACCTTTTCTTCTTGCATCGGGACTCACGCCCGGAACAACGGTATATCTGCGCTACTGGGCGTTTAACGGAAACACAACCGGCGATTTTGGCTTTTGCGTTACAACCCCAATCAACGATGCCTGTTCAACCGCGCTCTACATCTGTGATTTGAATGGATACAAAGGAACTACCGGCGAGGCCTACACCCCCGACAGACCAGGAAATATGCGTGGTAATGCTGAAACAAACAATCCTCCGCTTTATACTTATACAGCGGGAACCTGTCAGGGAGGCATTTTTGGCGCAGGCGGCGTTTGGGGAACCGGCGCCCCCAACTGCGATGTACAAATCAACAATAATTCATGGGTCAGATTTACCGCAGCCAATGATTCTGCAGTGCTGAATGTCGATGTGTATGATTGTTACTCGGGAACAGTTGCCGGCATTCAAATGCAGGTATTCTCAGCCGGTAGTGCCTGTGCAGATTTTACACCGGTTTCGAATTTTGAAGAAGGGGCAACACATATTGAAATTACGGCACGCGGACTTACTGTCGGCAGCGATTATTATCTAATGATTGACGGCTTTGCCGGCGACATCTGCAATTACACCATCAGTGCCGAATCGGGAGTGCAGTTTCCAAATATAACAGCGGCACAGGATCCTATATGTGCTGGAAATTCCACCACGTTGTTTGGGCCTCCCGGTGCAACCGCCTATCATTGGTATCCGGGCAATGAAACGACTCAGAATATCACGGTGAATCCTGCAACAACCATGACGTATAATCTTGAAGTAACCGGCGTTTGCGGTTATCGTCAATATCTTGATTACACACTTGATGTAAATCAATTGCCCATTGCAACAGCATCTTCGAATAGTCCCGAATGTGCCGGATCAACATTGAATTTATTTGGAAGTGGTGGCACAATCTATCAATGGACAGGGCCAAACGGTTTCAGTTCAACATCTGCATCACCTTCCATCAACAATATCAGCAGTGCTGCAGCCGGTACATACAATCTTACCGTGACCAGTGCAGCCGGCTGCAGTTCTTCCACTACTACAACCGTTTTAGTCAATCCCAATCCAACAGCCAATGCAGGAGTTTCTCAAACCATTCCTTTCGGAACAAGTACAACATTAAGTGGCAGTGCATCGGGTGGCAGCGGCACTTATCTGTATTCATGGTCTCCTGCAGGATTGCTGGTTTCTTCAAATATTGCTTCACCTACAACAACAAATCTGACAACAACCACTGTTTTCACCCTCACTGTTACAGATCAGACCACCGGCTGCACTTCGACGGCTCAGACAACAGTAAATGTAAGTGGCGGTGCATTAACCGTAAATGCTTTAGCCAGTGCTCCAGGAGTTTGTGCCGGCAATGGCATTACCCTTACGGCCTTGGCCTCGGGTGGATCCGGCTCCTACACCTATTCATGGTCATCAAACCCATCAGGATTCTCATCCTCCGACGACAATCCTTATCATATTCCTTCAGGAACGGCAAGTTATACTGTTACAGTCAGCGATGGTTTCAATTCCGCAACATCCACCATCAATGTTATTGTTTATCCACAACCAACAGCGACAGCATCGAATACCGGGCCTTATTGCGCAGGAGAAAACATTCAGCTTTCTGCTTCGGGAGGCGGAACTTATTCGTGGGTTGGACCCAACGGATTCAGCAGCTCGCTTGCCAATCCGGTTATTACATCTTCTGCTGCTGTCAACAATGGAACATATACTGTAATTGTCACTAGTGCCGAAGGGTGTACTGACAGCGAAACAACGAATGTAATCATCAATGATATTCCTGTTGCAACAGCCAATAACAATGGACCATATTGCAGTGGTGAAACGGTCAATCTGTCGGCCTCAGGAGGATTATCGTATGCATGGAGCGGTCCTGCAGGTTTCAGTTCTTCTGCCGCCAACCCGGCCATTACTGCTGCAACTCCTGCTGTTTCAGGCACCTACTCCGTTGTTGTTTCCGGCACTGGCGGATGCACTGCAACAGCATCAACATCAGTACTGATCAATCCGCTGCCCTCAGTGATTTGTTCTAATGGAGGTCCCTATTGCACAGGCGAAACCATCATGCTTTCGGCATCAGGCGCTTCGGATTATTCCTGGGCCGGACCAGCCGGATTCAGCAGCAATTCTCAAACTCCTGAAATCACAAACGCGCAGCTTTCTCATACTGGCACATACAGCGTTGTTGGCACTGATCTGAATGGGTGCATGAATGCTGCCACCACCACGGTAAACGTTAATCAAAGTCCCGAAATCAACATCAGTGGTGAAACCGAAGTATGTCAGGATGGCACCGCTGTTCTTTCTGCAAACGGAGCAAACCTATATATATGGAATACCGGCGCAACAACAGCATCCATCACCATCGGGGGAATTGCTTCAGCCACATATGTGGTTACCGGCACTACCGGCACTTGTTCCGACATTGACAGTATTTCTGTCACGGTAAATCCAAATCCCACAGCCAATGCGGGAGCCGACACAACAATCGAAGAGGGACAAAGCATTCAGCTCAACGGAAGTGGAGGCGGAACCTATTCATGGTCTCCTCCCGATGGTCTTTCAGACCCTGACATTGCAAACCCGATATGCAATGCAGAAGACACAACTGTTTACATACTGACTGTTACCAATGAATTCGGCTGTACAGATACCGACACCGTGATTGTAAGAGTTGACGGAGATTGCGGAAGCATCTACGTTCCAAACGCATTCAGTCCGAACGGTGATGGAAAAAATGACGTCTTTGGCGTTATGAACCGTTGTCTTGAAACATTAAATCTGAAAGTATATAATCAGTGGGGTAATCTGGTATTCGAAACAAACGACCCCAATGGCAGATGGGATGGCACTTTTAGCGGGACAATGTCGGAAAGCGGCATTTACAGCTATTGGTTCGATGGATCACTAAGCGATGGCACTCTTGTGAATGGTCAGGGAAATTTTGTATTAATCAGATAAACAAAGCAACATGAAAACAAAAAAAACAATGGCATTTATTATGTTGCTTCTGTCTGCTTCAGCCATCAGCAACAGGGTTTCTGCACAAGATCCGCACTTTAGTTTCAGCAATGCATTTATTGAATATCAATCACCGGGACTTATCGGAACACAGGATAATCAAATGAGTTTTCAGATGATTTACCGTAATCAGTGGAGAAATGTTGGCACTGCATTTCAAACATATGGTCTGTCGGGAAATTCACGTGTTTCAAAATCAACAAACACTTCTTTTTCTGTAGGCGGATTCATTTTCAATCAATCGGCCTTCAGCTATAGCAGTCTGCTTGCACATGTTGGTGCTGCTGCCAATGTAAAGCTGTCTGAAGGCAAAATATTAAGTGTTGGCATCGGAAGCGGAACACGCTATGAGTCACTTAATCCTGACGATTTGATGTGGACCGACCAGTTTAATGGCTACGAATATGATCCCAATATTCAGCACGGAGAATATTTCGACAGACAACAAAAAGCCAGCTTTGATTTATCGGCTGGCATATCGTATAAATTTATGTCCGAAGCGCCCAACATCGATCGTTTTTCAAAAAGCAGCGGAACCATTTCTGCCGGATTCTGGCACCTGAACCAGGGAAAACGACTTACGCTAAGCGACGAACAAGCCGACATCAAAATGGTTATGATGACCGATTTGACATTTGCCATGGGAGAAGATAAAAAAGCAGCATTCAATCCCTGGATACTGGGAATGCTACAGGGCTCGGCCTATGAATTTACTGTCGGAAGCGACATTAAATTCTTTCTGAAACAAAGCGATAAATATTCTGTTTCCCGTGCTATCTTCAGCATTGGAGGCGCTTACAGACTGAATGATGCCGCAATGGCGCGTATTATGTTTGATTATGCAAACTATGGAATCGGTATTGCATACGAAATCAACACATCCTCGCTGAAAGAGGCCAGCAAAGGGTTTGGATGCTTTGAAATATTCATAAAATACAGTCCGATGTCGAAGAGCTTTTCATTGTATTGATGGATGAAGTTATGAATGATGAGTTATGAGTTGGATGTGAAAATGTGGCGCGGAGTTTATCCCGCTGGAAGCGGGGCGCATGTGCGACTTCGTCGATGTGAGAATATGTGATACTGCAAATGTTGTCGAAAATGTCAAGCCGAAAA
>DAOPKE010000071.1:0-13755 GCA_035390965.1 Bacteroidales bacterium
CGTCTTGTCGCCTCGAATATGGCGCACCTCAGACTTTTTCAGCAGGCCCTAAATACACAATGCTCTGAAAGAATCTCTCTGCGTCTTTGGTCCGCCTTCGTCGGACTAAACTCCCTCTGCGAGCCATTCCTGAGCGACCCACTGAATCAGTCTTCATCGCATGCCTGCCTGTTGCAGACAGATGAAGGGTGATTCTATTCGCGGAAGAAAGGGTGCAAGGGCTTCACGTGAAATCACGTAAAACGTGACAAGCTGTGACAAGTCGAGGGTTTTCCAAGAGATCCCGGCACAGTCAGCAAAGCTGTATCTCAATCAGCGACCGGGAACTCAGTAGTGAAAATATTTTCGTGTCTTTGTGTTATAGTGGCAAATCCCTCTGCGTCTCCACGACCTCTGCGAGAAACAATTGAATGCTCTCTGCGTTCTCTGCGTGAAACAATTGAATGCTCTCTGCGTCTCCGCGTCCTCTGCGTGACACTTATAACCTCAGCGCGACGATTTTGGAGAACAGCACCTCAGCGTGCTTCACATTCGATTCGTGCGTCCAGCCTGCAATATGCGGGCTCAGCACGACTTTGTCGCTTTGCGTCAGCCAGGTGAATTCCGGTGGCAGCTCCTGTTTGAAGAAATTTTCAAAACTGAAATCTTCCCATTCGTGCACATCGAGTGCGGCGCCCAATACCAAACCTGCTTCTAGTGCGGTTATCAGAGCTGATGTCTTGCACACCATACCACGCGAGGTGTTGATGAACCAGACCGGTTTACGAAAAGAATCAAAGAAATTTTCATTTGCCAGATATGTTGTTTCCTCGGTCAACGGCACGTGCAGACTCACCACATCGCATTCCTCAAACAAAGTCTGCATGGATTGTTCTTCTACAATCGCGCTTCCATAGCCGGTTTTGTATTTATCATAGGCAATCAAGCGACAACCGAAACCGCTTAATTTCTGCGCGAAAGCGCTCCCCATATTTCCATATCCGATAATACCAACGGTTTTCCCGGTCAGCTCAAAGCCGCGGTTGGCCTCACGTTTCCAGATGCTGTTGCGGACTTCGTTGTCGGCGCGCCGCAGGTTGTTCATCAACATAAGCAACATGCCGAGTGCCTGTTCGCCAACAGCATCACGATTGCCTTCCGGACTGCTGAGACATGAAATGCCTCTGCTTTCAGCATATGCAACGTCAATATTTTCCATTCCGGCACCGGCACGTGCAATGAAACGCAGGTTGGGTGCGCACTCCAGAACATCGCGCGATAAAGTGAACTTACTCCGCACCACAAGCCCGGTCACATCAGGCAACATTGTCTTCAGCTCATCAAGCGTTCCGGAGAAAAGCTTCACCTCAAATCCGACCTCTTCCAGTCTTTGCGGAAGCAGCGGATGAGTAGTGTCGAGAAATAATATCAGGCCGCGGGAATTCATGATGCAAAGATACAAAATAGTGGTCAGGTTGAATGGTTAATGGTTATTGGTCAATGGTTAATTGGTCGAGGTGCCGAAGGCGTGAAAGAAGCTGCGCAGCACCTTAATTATTCGCATCCGCCTCCGTCGGATTAAACTCCAGGCGATAAATATTAATAGCCCGTATGCCTCACGTGAAACGTGACAAGCTTCGGGCTCCGGGAACGAGCAAGTAGGTGATGGGTTATGTGAGAATTGATTTTTGGCCACTGGCAATTGATATGGTGAATTTGCGATAATCAAAGGCTCATACAAAAGTCGCATCGCCGAACTCTCTGCGTCGATGAAATCGACCTGAGTGCATCGGCTTATCCGCAGCTCGCCCCCAACGCTGAGAGGTCGCTCCGCGACGCACTCAGGTTGGGGAGAAAGAAAATTCAAAAAATTCAATTACTTTTGTAGGAATAATTTCAATCAATATGGCAACAATCTGGCAAAAGCTATTTGGTAACAAGGCTGACAAGGATATGAAAGAAGTGACTCCCTATGTAGAAAAAGTACATGTGGAGTATGAAAAAATAAAGAAACTTTCCAACGACGAACTCCGCGCAAAGACGCTCGAATTCCGTGCAGCACTCATTGCAGCTGTTAAAGACGAAGAAGATCAGATTGAAGCTCTCAAAAACCGCATTGAGACTGAATTTGAAATGCCAATTGAGGAAAAGCAAAAAATCTATTCTGAAATTGAAAAACTTGAAAAAAAGGTTTACGAAATCACGCAGGAAAAACTTACCGAAATACTGCCCGCTGCATTTGCCGTTGTAAAAGATACAGCCCGACGTTTTAAGGAAAATGAAGAAATTGAAGTAACTGCAACCGAATTTGACAAAGAACTGGCTGCCAAGCGCAACAGTATCATTATCAAAGGCGACAAAGCATATTGGAAAAACGCATGGACAGCCGGAGGCACTACAATTGCATGGGACATGGTACATTACAATGTTCAGCTCATCGGCGGTTATGTGCTGCATTCAGGAAAAATCTCTGAAATGGCTACAGGAGAAGGTAAAACGCTGGTTGCGACCTTGCCAATGTATCTGAATGCCCTTCCGGGAAAAGGAGTGCATGTTGTAACCGTGAATGATTATCTCGCCAAACGAGACTCTGAATGGATGGGTGTTTTATTTGAATTTCACGGACTGGTTGTAGATTGTATCGATAGACATGAACCCAACAGCGCAGCTCGCAAAAAAGCATATCTGGCCGATATTACCTATGGAACCAACAATGAATTCGGCTTCGATTATCTGCGCGATAACATGGCTCGTGGCATTGATGAAATCGTACAGCGCGGACACAACTACGCCATCGTCGATGAGGTTGACTCCGTTTTGATCGACGATGCACGAACACCGCTGATTATTTCCGGCCCGACCAGTAAAGGCGACCATCAGGAGTTTGATGAACTCAAGCCATTTGTTGTTACTATAACAAATGCACAAAAAACGCTTATCAATGGTTTTCTCGCTGAAGCAAAACGATTATTATCCAAAGAAAATCCCAGCTCTGAAGATGAAAAACTAGGAGGAGTTGCTTTGCTGAAATGCTTTAGAGGTCTTCCGAAAAATAAAGCATTAATCAAATTTCTCAGTGAACCAGGAATGAAAACCCTGCTTCACAAAACCGAGAATCTCTATTTGAGCGAAAACATGAAGAATATGCATCTTATCGATGATGAATTATTCTTTGTGATTGATGAAAGACAAAATTCCATTGAGCTTACCGATAAAGGAATTGACTTGCTGACTGAGAAAACAGGCGATGCTAAATTTTTCATATTACCTGATATCGGTTCAGAATTAGCCGATCTTGAAAAATCTGAATTATCCGACACTGAACGCATCGAAAAAAAGCAGTTGCTTCGTCAGGATTATGCTGTCAAGTCAGACCGGATTCACACAATGAATCAGTTGTTGAAAGCTTATACACTATTTGAAATTGATGTTGAATACGTCATCATTGATAACAAAATCAAAATTGTTGATGAGCAAACCGGCCGCATCATGGAAGGGCGCCGCTACAGCGACGGACTGCATCAGGCCATCGAAGCCAAGGAAAATGTGAAAGTTGAAGCCGCCACACAAACCTATGCCACCATTACACTGCAGAATTATTTCCGCATGTATAAAAAACTGGCTGGTATGACCGGTACGGCTGAAACCGAAGCAGGTGAGCTGTGGAATATTTATAAACTGGATGTTGTTGTTATTCCGACAAACCGGCCTATTGTGCGTAAAGACCACCATGATCTGGTTTATAAAACCAAACGTGAAAAATTCAATGCGGTCATTGACGAAATTGTCAATCTGAAAGAAGCGGGACGTCCGGTTCTTGTTGGGACAACCTCAGTTGAAACCTCAGAACTGCTCAGTCGCATGCTGACCATGAAAAAAATAAAACACAGCGTTCTCAATGCAAAATTGCATGCAAAAGAAGCTGACATTGTAGCAATGGCAGGCCAATCGGGCAGTGTTACCATTGCCACAAACATGGCTGGTCGTGGAACAGATATCAAACTCGGGCCTGGTGTAAAAGAAGCAGGTGGTCTTGCCATCATTGGCACAGAACGCCACGAATCGCGTCGTGTTGACCGGCAGCTCCGGGGACGTGCCGGCCGTCAGGGAGATCCTGGGTCCTCGCAATTTTATGTTTCACTTGAAGATGACCTGATGCGGCTTTTCGGCTCCGACCGCATTGCTGGTATCATGGATCGTCTTGGACTGAAAGAAGGCGAAATGATTCAGCATAGCATGATTTCCAAAGCTATTGAACGCGCCCAGAAAAAAGTGGAAGAAAACAACTTCGGCATCCGAAAACGACTTCTGGAATATGATGATGTAATGAACTCGCAACGCGAAGTCATTTATAACCGTCGTCACAACGCATTGTACGGAGATAAACTATCCATTGATCTGTTGAATATGTTCAGCGATATTGCTGAAACAATTGTTGCTGAAGGTCAGGATTCACGCGACTTTGATCAGTTCACGTTTGAAGTGATGAAAACATTTGCAGTAGAACCTGGTATTGATGAAAAAGAATTCTTCTCGGAAAACACATCGAAAATGGCTGAGAAGCTTTTTACACATTCCTACGGCGAATATCAGCAAAAATGCGATATGACTGCCCAACGCACTTTCCCCATTATCAAGGAAATTTTCGAAAATGCCAACCGCAAATTCGACGATGTGGCCATCCCCTATACTGATGGGAAAAAATCGTTCACTGCGCTGGCCAATATCAAAAAATCCTACGAAAGTCAGGGCAAAGAGGTGATGCGTGGGGTTGAAAGAAGTCTGGCTCTGGCCATCATTGATGACGCATGGAAAGAACATCTGCGAGAAATGGATGATCTTAAAACAAGTGTTCAGAATGCAGTGTATGAACAAAAAGATCCGCTGCTGATTTACAAATTTGAATCATTTGAATTGTTCAAACAAATGCTTACAAAAATCAGCAAAGACCTTCTGAGTTTTCTTACCCATGGCCATGTTCCGCTGGCTGAAGACAGAAAATTATCCGAAGCCGAACAAGCTCGTCGCAGCAATAATCCAAATCTGAAAACCAGCCGGGAATCAAACATCCCGGGAACGCAACACCCCAAATACCATGATCCAAGTGCAAACAACACTACAAAAGAGCCTGTCCGCGTAGAGAAAAAAGTAGGTCGAAACGATCCATGCCCTTGCGGAAGCGGAAAAAAATATAAAAACTGCCACGGTAAAGATCTATCTGATTAAGTCTTTTATCTTTTCGAAAAATCTGATCATCTTCTTCGGAATACAAGAAATTCAGTAATAGTTGCTTAATGACAAAACGTAAAAAAACCCGCATCAACCGATGGTATATCGTTTTGTCAGTATTGATATTACTGGTTTTTCTTCTGATTTTTACAAACCCTGGAAGATACTTCATTTCCTGGCTGCGCTACCAAAGCGGGCTGCAAATAAATCCCCCGGAAAAAATAACTCAAATCGGCGTACCTCTGCCTCAAGGTTTTGAAGTGTTTGGTATCGACGTTTCGCGCTACCAGAACAATATTGACTGGCTTCGTGTTGCTGATTTCAAATCCGGACGATTTACCGTTGAATTTGCTTTCATCAAGGCAACAGAAGGAAAAACACTCCGTGATCCGTCATTTTCTGATAACTGGAAAGGCGCTCAGGATGCAGGAATTCCGCGAGGTGCTTATCATTATTTCAAGCCAGGTGTCGATGCCGAAGATCAAGCCAATCATTTTTGCAGAACGGTAAAATTGGAAAAAGGCGACCTGCCTCCAGTTCTTGACATTGAAGAAACTGCACGCGGTATGAGTCGGAATGCATTGGTAAAGTCACTCTGGACATGGCTTCAGATTGTTGAAAGACATTATGGTGTTAAACCAATCGTTTATACAGGTGCGGTGTTTTACGAAACATATCTGAGTGGTACCAGTATTGAGAAATATCCACTTTGGGTAGCTCATTACTATCAAAACAGACCGGCAACATTTGCAAAATGGGAATTCTGGCAATTCAGCGACAAAGCCAATATAGACGGCATATCTGGGTCTGTTGATGTAAATGTCTTTTTTGGCAACAACGATCAATTGATTCAATTGACCAGACAATAGAAATAATCTGCTTTCGCCTGCCTTTATTCAAGCATGTTGCAAGTCATGATAAACATCATAGCTGCAACGGAAATCTGCATTCAGATTTGCAGTAATTTTGCATTCAGAAAATCTTACGCATTAAAACACATTGTAATGAAATATTTAATTGTCGGCGGAGTGGCTGGTGGCGCAACAACTGCAGCAAGATTGCGCAGAGTTGATGAAAAAAGTGAGATCATCGTTTTTGAACGCGGTGAATATATTTCGTACGCCAATTGCGGATTACCTTATTATATAGGTGGAACAATCGCTGAGCGCGAAAATCTTTTTGTGCAGACGCCGGCCACCTTTGGTCAGCGTTTTAATCTCGAAGTTCGCAATTTTTCCGAAGTTATAACCATCGATCGCGAAAAAAAAGCAGTGACTGTAAAAAAAGTCAACAGCGGCGAAACATATACTGAAAACTATGACAAACTGGTGTTATCACCTGGGGCAGAACCTGTGAAACCGCCCATTCCGGGCATTCAGTCTGAAGGCATTTTTACATTGCGCAATGTGCCCGATACTGATAAAATCAAAGAATACATTGAAACCAGAAAACCTCGTCATGCAGTGGTTGTCGGTGCCGGATTCATCGGACTGGAAATGGCTGAAAACCTTCACAAAGCAGGACTTCGTGTAACCATTGTTGAAATGGCCGAACAGGTTATGTCGCCGCTTGATTACTCAATGGCCGCTATGGTGCATCAACATCTGAAAACAAAAAATGTTGAGTTTTATCTGAAATCTTCGGTTGCTTCTTTCGCCCAGAAAAACAACCGCATCGAAGTAAAAATGAATTCATCAAAAACCATCGAAACCGATATGGTCATTTTATCCATAGGTGTTCGACCGGATACGCAGCTGGCCAAGACAGCAGGTTTAACAATTGGGGCTTCGGGTGGCTTTGTTGTGAATGAATTTTTGCAAACAAATGATGAAGATATTTATGCGGTGGGAGATGCTATTGAATTTGCCAACCCGATTACAAAAACTCCAATGATTACCTATCTGGCAGGGCCGGCCAACAAGCAAGGAAGGATTGCCGCTGATAATATTGTTTTTGGAAATAAAAAAACATACAAGGGATCTGTTAATACTGCTATTGCAAAAGTATTTGACATTACCGTTGCAGCAACAGGTGTCTCTGGAAAACAGCTTGGGAAGCTAAATATACCACATATAGATTCCACTACGCATTCATCATCACATGCCGGATATTATCCCGGAGCATTGCCCATGACTATAAAAATTTCCTTTGCCCCCGATAATGGTCGTCTGCTTGGCGCTCAGATTGTGGGTTACGAAGGAGTTGACAAACGGATTGATTTGCTCTCAACAGCCATTCAACAGGGAGCAACCGTTTATGATCTGGCAGAAATTGAACATGCCTATGCCCCGCCCTTTTCTTCGGCAAAAGATCCGGTAAACATAGCCGGCATGGTAGCCGAAAATATTCTGAACGGAGTATCAAAACAGATTTCGTGGCGCGAAGTTCACAATGAATCGCGCAATAATATTTTCCTGCTCGATATCAGAACAAACGACGAATTTCAACTGGGGAGTATTGATGGTGCAGTGAATATTCCACTTGATGAATTGCGTGATCATCTGAATGAAATTCCAAAAGACAAAAAAATAATTGCCTTCTGCGGTGTTGGATTGCGTGCACATGTAGCATGCCGGATCCTGACACAGAGCGGCTTTGAGAATGTGTTCAACCTTTCCGGAGGTCTGAAAACGTATGAAACAGCCAGTCAGAAACAAAGTAACGAAGATATTTTTGCCAACGATTATATCGGCATTGATGACTTGATTTATCAGGGGAGTAAAGAAAAACCTGTTGCAAAAAGTGTTGCTGCAGAAAAAATTAAAATCGTTGATGCCTGTGGATTGCAGTGTCCTGGCCCGATTCTGAAACTTAAAAAATCGATGGACGAAATTCCGGAAGGCGAAGCCATTCGGATTACCGCTTCCGATGCGGGTTTCTACAAAGATGTAGCCGCATGGGCCAAAGTGACCGGAAACGAAATTCTTGAACTTTCCCAAAACGGCGGCGAAATAACAGCAGTTGTCTCGAAAGGCAAACCAATTGCACCATCGCTCCAGACCAACGCTACAGGCACCAGCGCCACACTCGTTGTTTTCAGCGACGATCTTGACAAAGCACTTGCAACTTTTGTCATTGCCAACGGCGCTGCAGCCATGGGCAAAAAAGTTACCTTGTTCTTTACATTCTGGGGTCTGAATGTTATTAAACGATTGGATAAACCAGCACTTAAAAAGGATTTCTTTGGAAAAATGTTTGGGATGCTTATGCCAAAATCGAGTCGCAGACTGGCATTGTCGAAGTTCAACATGGCCGGCATCGGACGTTCGATGATGCGCAAACGCATGGCCAATAAACAGGTCGATGCACTTGAAAACATGATTCTGACTGCTCAGGAGAATGGTGTTGAATTTGTCGCCTGCCAGATGTCGATGGATGTGATGGGCGTTTCCGCGTCCGAGTTGATGGATGGCGTACAGATTGGCGGCGTGGCTACCTATCTCGAAAAAACGGAAGGCAATCTGAATCTGTTTGTGTAAAGATCATTGTCCGAAATCAATGCAGCTGAATTCTGAAAACATCGGATTCGGCTCCATAACTGATTACGACGAGATATGCTCCACGCTCCAACGATGCAACATCAACAATTGCTTCGTGTGAAAAATAATTCTGGCTTAAAACAATCTGTCCTGCTGAGTTGATCAGCTGTAGCTGAAAGTCGCCACCAGCGCTATTTTCAACAAATATAAAATCGCTGGCCGGGTTCGGATAAACAATAAATATATTTTCGTTTTCCTGCTCCGAAATGGCGTTTGGTCCCGGCAATTCAAGATTCAACGCGAATTCCGAAGTGTTGCCGCTGCTGTCGGTAGCGGTGGCGGTCACATAGTTCCACGCAAGTACGGTTGTTATTTCAAAGCTGAAAGTGCCACCAGCTGCGGGAGAAACATTTCCGAGGAATTCATTGGCTTGTCCGTGACCGCTTGCATCGCCGCTGCTGCCGAAAAATTCAACGCGACAATATTGCGCCAGCGGATGATCGAGATGCCCGTACAGTGTTGTTTTACCAAGACCTACATCAAATGAGGCGGAATCAAGCACTGGGAAATTCATCAGCTGGTTGGCGCCGGCATCACTGTCACCGGCATCGTTAACAGTCACACCCTGCGGATAAAGATCAATGCCAAGCTGAGCATTTCCATAAATAAGATTTTCGGAAAAAGTATTACCGTAATCAGCCGCAGTCAGCACAGTAATTCCATTCCCGCCATTATAAGCAATCACATTTCCTGAATCAGGACCGCCAATAATATTGTATTGTCCGCCTTCAGCAATGCGGATCCCATCAGCACCATTGCCCAACGGTAGTGTTCCGGTAATATCGGTTCCAATAAAATTCCGTGTTATATGATGTTCATTGGTGCCAGTAATATGAATGGCAATGCCATTCTGAATATTTCCTGATATCACATTTTTGTCGAGTACATGCCGTGTTGCAATGCCATCAATCACAACGCCGTTTCCGTTCGGCACAGCCGATGTACCCAAAAAATCAGTACCAATCAGGTTTCCATAACACCAGTTCTCGGTAGTGCCATTGTTATATAAAAATAATCCATAACCTGAATTTCCTGAAAGCAGGTTCCCTTCTCCACTTCCGAGACCTCCGACGGTATTGTAATGCGAACCGTCGTCGAACAAAATTCCGTAGGTGTTTTCAACAGCCGCAGTGCCAGACGCGTTGGTGCCAATATAATTACCCTGAATAATATTATGCTGCGTATCATAGCCAATCAACGGAAGTCCGTAGGCAACATTGCCCGAAATCACATTGCGCGCTGCAGGCGAGTTTCCGCCAATCTGATTGTATTGCGTAAATGCTTCAAGACTCAATCCATCGTAGTTTCGCAATGCAAAAGTTCCTGTGCGATCGATGCCAATATAATTATTGATCACCGTGTTGTGGCTCGAACTCAGCAGCCGTAGCCCGATGTGCTCGTTGCCACTGATGATGTTGCGGTCTGCGGCATTTAATCCTCCAATAGTAGCATATCCTGCAAAATTCAATAATTCTACACCAATGTAACAACCAGCAGTATCAGAGGCATCTTCGTTGGTTCCGATGTAATTACCTGCAATCACCCAACCCGTCGAGGTGCTGCCTGAAACCTGAATACCATAAGTAAATTGCCTGATATTGAATCCACGGATGGTTATGTTGGCCGCATTCATAGCGAAAAAACAGAAGTCGGTACTGCCGCCTCCATCGAGCACAATTTCAGGTCCATCAGGATTTGTATTGCCAACATTGCTGGTCTGCGTCGATGCATCAATGCTGATGTTTGAGCCTAGGATGTAAGGCAGTCTTGCAGCATTGGTAATGTGAATGATCCAGACACCTTGTGCCGCATTGTAATTCGGATCGCTCACCGGAATATTGAACACTATGCTGTGAGGCGCACCGGGAGCTGTGTTCGCAGTTGTTATTGCAGCATGCAAACTACCTGCCCCCGAAGTGTTGGTGTTGGTCACCGTATATACTGTGGCTTGTGCAGTGAGTGCGAAAACGCACAGAAAAATGATTGGAATTATTTTCATTTTATTCTCTTGGTTATTATTCCCGGCCCTGAGCCGGGATCTCTTCTATTTACTTCTGAGCTGATGGTTTAATTTACTATTTCTGTTGCAAGAGACCCCTGGTCAAGCCCGGGGACTCATATCTATCTGACAACATCAAACTTCGAAACCAATATTCTGCAATCAGCTGTCAACACACGGACCACATACACTCCGCTCTGCAACTCGTTTTTAAATATCCATTCAAACTTTTCCGCATCAATTTCGTTTTGCTCAAAAACTTTTCTGCCATCGGCTGTAAAAACAGAAACCGATTTTAACCCAGCGCCCTGAGCAGAAAAAAGAATATAATCACTGGCGGGATTTGGATAAACAGACACTGTATTTTTTATCAATTCATCCAACGTTGTTATCACTGTAACATTGGGCGCAAACTCCGATGTACTGCCACTGATGCTGGTTGCTGTTGCAGTAATAACAGTTCCGGCTTCAGTCCATGGAACCGTGATTAGCCACTCGCCCATGGTGCTGCACAGTGTTCTGCCAATAAAACGTTTTGCTTCACCACAATTAATCAGGGAATCCGGAGCTGCTTCAAAAACCTCAACAACAATACCGTCCGCCATACCTGTCATCTGAAAGCTGCCGGCAATGGTCAATTGCTGCGCCCACGGAATATATTCCGGAGTCCAAATAATCGGATAATTCATCATTTCGTTGGGTCCTGAATCAACATCATCAACATCATTCGCATTTGGACCTTCCGGAAAAATATCGATGCCCATGAGCGAATTATCGTATATGCTATTTTCGGAAAGAGTGTTGTATAAAGTGTTGTTGTCCTTCACAGCAATACCGCATGAATCGTGGTATGCAATCACATTTCCCAAATTCCCGCCACCGATCTGATTGTACGAAGATCCGTTCCACAGCACCACGCCGGCTGTTCCGTTTCCAAGGGCTGTGGTACTGTCGGCACCGGGACCAATGTAATTGCGCGTTACAACATTGCTGTCGGCATTTTCGAAAAACAACAATCCGTAATGTGCATTACCGGAAATAATATTCGAGTCAATGGTGTTCTGCGAACATTCCGAAATAATACTGATGCCATACAAGTTAGGTCTGGCCTGCAATCCCGTGATATCCGTTCCGACATAATTTCCTTTGATTGTGTTGAAACTCGTGCCCTGATCGGCAATTTCAATTCCGCCAAAACGGTTGCCTGAAAAAATATTCCGTTCAGAAGGCGTAGTGCCCCCAATGATATTAAACTTTGTTCCACCGCCAATTAGCAATCCGGCATCATTAGGCACTGTGTCGGTTCCGGCGGCATTGAGTCCAAGAATATTTCCGGTCATTGTGTTATAAAAAGTACCAGTTGTGACAATAAAAATTCCGTAGCTGTAATTTCCGCTGAGCACATTGTTGATAATCGGATTATGGTTGGAACCGCCATCCACGCAGATTCCGGTGGCATTGGGCAATGCGTTGTTTCCTGATGCATCAACGCCGATATAATTCCCGATCACAGGATTGTAGCTGCAATTTCCGTAATATACCATCCCATACACACGGTTGCCCGACACCACATTGCGCTCTGCTGGCGTGTATCCACCAAGACGGTTGTGTTTTGACACAGTGTTGAATTCAACACCATTGCTCTGCAGCAAAGTGTCACCGCCGATTCTGAAAGCATCGAGTCCGGTGGAATCGGGTCCGAAAAAATTATTGACAAGCACATTGCTGTCTGCAGCTTCGATGTACACCCCCATTTCGAGATTTCCGGAAATGATGTTTCTTTCAGCGGGCAATGTCCCTCCGATGATATTGCTGTTGGCACTGCTCAGAATATTGATGCCTGAATAGTTGTGCAGCGGCGCCACACCAGTGATGTCGGGACCAATAAAATTTCCTTTCACCACATTATTGCGTGTACCAGTTCCATTCATGACAATGGCTGCGCCGCGGTTTCCTGAAATAATATTCCGGTGACTAAACGTTGAGCCGCCAATGGTTGTACTACTGGCATACGACAAAATAATTCCGCTTTCATTCGGCAAGCTGTCTGTTCCATACACATCAGTTCCTATGCGGTTTCCAAAGATCTGATTACCACTGCTCGGCAAACCATCAATAACAATTCCAGCTGTAGTGTTTCCGGAAATCAAGTTGAATTCGCCGGACACAAGACTTCCAATGATATTCGAAGATGCATTCTGAATGGCAATACCAAAATTGTTTGACACCGCAAAAGTGCCACTACTGTCTGTTCCGATGCGGTTATTTTTTATCGTATTGTTGTTTGCACCTGTAATGGCAATACCCGCAATGGTGTTACCTGAAACAACATTGTTGCTGATGATATTTGCGGATGCTCCGTTTGCAATACCAACGCCATACGTGTTGGGTATCGCTGCCGGCGCGGTACCCAAGTGATTGGTTCCAATATAATTCTGTGTAATAATATTTCCGGTTGCTGTTGAATTATATATCATTATGCCATAATTAAATCCCTGAATAATAAAACCCTTGATCGTATTTCCAGGTGAAACCAGCATAAGCGGATAATCAAATGTTCCAGCACCTTTTGCTAAAACTATTTCATAACCGTGAACATTGGTATTCCCTTGGTTCGTTTGCTGCGAAGTCGCATCAATATTGATGTAGCCGGTAGTAATCATAGGCAGCGATGAGAGAAGTGTTATTGTGAATGTGCCGGACAATGCATCAAAGTTAGGGTCAGTTGTCGGGATACCGAAATAAATATTATCGGCCCCAACAGAAGCATTGGCCGAAGTGATGGCTTCGCGCAATGAGCCGGCACCGTTGTCATTGGTGTTGATTACCGTGTAGTTGGCTGCCCGAGTACCAAAACAGCATAACAAAAAAAACACCCCGCACACGAATTGTCTCATAAAAATGCATTTAAACATGCAAGGTAATAAAATATATATTTCATCATATCTGATTATTTAGGGTCTGCTGAAAAAGTCTGAGGCGCGCCAGATTTGAGGCGACAAGACGAAG
>DAOPKE010000072.1:0-13445 GCA_035390965.1 Bacteroidales bacterium
ATGGCCGATAAACACCTTTTTTACTTTTACTGAGTTCGCAAAGATCAATTTTTTTCGAATCGCTGCAAAGGTCGGTTCCATCAATTAAAATGCAGTCATTGTCGGCGTTGAATTCTTTGAAAAAATCAGTTATTTTTTCTCTTTGATATCCGATTTCATTAAGCGTTTTACTCAATGTTTTTGCAGATAAATCAACTCCCTCATGCAGCTCTGACAAGTAACTGTGATGGAAATGGAAACTCATGTTTTTTAGTGGAGCCTGATACACCAGTCGCCCGTAAACCAGTCCTATCAACGTTTTCCAATGTTCGGGAAAATGTTTTTTCAGCAGTTTGGTATAAATCGGAAGCTGTTTTTCGATATAATTTGAAATACCAAATTCCTTCACCTTAAGGTTCTCAACTTTCAGCGACTGCTTGCGAAGCCGCTCCTTGTCTGATTCTACAAAGCCATCTTCTTTGGTGATTTTTCCAAGCATACGGCCTGTAATTTTTTTCGATCGTTTCAGCTCCGGATCCCATTTGCTGGTAACTTCATACAAATAATAGTGGCCTCTGATGTTTCTGAGTTCAGTGCCTTTTTTCTTGTGCTTAAGAGCCCATGCAGGATGTGTTGCCATAATATTACGTGTTTACGTGATTGCAAAATAACAACACTTTTCAGCAAAAACCAAATTATTTCTGCCTTTTTTATCAACAATTACGTGTTAAATGGAAAAGTTACAGCTTAATAAAAAACAACAAGACCATTCCCCGTCAGGGGAATAATATTAATAGCAAATAATAGGCAATTCCATTTTCCCCGTAGGGGATAAACATTCTCAATTATTAAACATCTCTGAAAATATATCTGTCATCGTAATCGACCTCGCTTTCTTTGAGAAATTCAAGATATTCTTCCCGAAAAGACTTCTTTGCGTGATGCTGTTGTTGATTTTTGATATAATCAATTTTAGAGGCAATTTGAGATTTATCAAGTGTAAATGCTCCAAATCCTTCCTGCCAGGTAAATTTTCCCATGACTAACCTGTTGCTATTTATCCATTTTGAAGAACTGCGTTTTACATGATACATCAAATCAGAAGGTGATTGCTTTGGATTCATGCTTACAAGCAAATGAATATGATCCATCATTCCATTAATGATATATGGCTTGTGCCCTTGTTCATTGATAATTGCAATGATATATTTGTACAATGAATCCTTCCAGCTGCTTTTTATAAGCGAAGTTCGGTCCTGGACTGCAAATACAAAATGTACAAAAAGCTGTGTATATGTGTTTGCCATAGAATATACATGTTTATGCCCTACGGGCAAGAATTTTTTTTATTGTTGCTATTAGTATTAAAGCCCTACGGGCTATTATCGAGCATTATTGCGTAGAAATCAACTACCAGCGATTCAAACAATCATTCGCCCAAAAGCGCTTTGAGAGCTGATTTGTAAGAATAGGCCTCGCGCAGATCCGATTTGCTTACATATTCAAGCGCCTTGTTTCGGTCGCCCTGCACCTCTGCAATGATGGCCAGATTGAACCAGACCTGATCACGGATTTGCTTTGATGCACTACCTGACAGAAGAGTCACAAGGCGAATTGCTTCATCGGCATTGCCCTCTTTCAATAATTTATAAGCTTGTTTAAACTCATCTATTTTACCAACATAAAAATCTCTTTTAACATCATAACTGCGTGCAACAAATCTGTCCGCCTGTAAACGCCCGATATCGGAACCCCAATTGGAGACAATGGTTCGTGATGACCCAAGATTTGATTTTGCATCGTTTTTTGATGAGCCAGCTATGCTGATATCAATGTTCTGTGCATAATCTACTGGCTTCAATACTTGAATTGCACTGTTTTCATCTTTATAAAAAATATTTATGGAAGCTTCTACCCTACCCGACATTTTCGCAACAAACACCGGCTTTCCTTCGGCATCAGTATTTGTCGATTCATTCACTTCGCGCTTTAAATCAGCAAAAAAATATTCAACGACAAATAACACATCGGCATTTAAATCGCTTAAAAACTTTTCTGCCTGCTCAGCTTTCATCGGAAACGGCTCCCTGTGCTCGTTACGATCATCGCCTTTATATTGAACGATTTGCATGGAAAATTTTCCACTTTTCCCAAGCCGGTTCAGAAAAGCGTCGCAGATGGCATTGGAACCGTCTCGTGCAGCGCCATCGTATAAAAAATCTGTTTCAATATATGTTTTACTACTCGCTTCCGAGGCGACCATATTCACAATAGCAACCTTTGGCAACGAGCCAGGAATGCGGATTTCGGGTGCCTGTTCAACACCGACTTCAAGTTTCTTGAATGGAGAACAGGCCGTCAGAATCAGACAGGCAACCGAAATAATAATCACATTCCGCATAAATTCAAGGTTTATAGTAATCCGTCGTTCTGATAAATCTCAAGTTGAACAGGATAAAAAGGATTGATTTTTACTGTCTTTCCGGACGTTTTGTTGACAATTTCACCTGTCTCAAAATTCACGCTGATGGTGTCGCCGTCTTTCAGTCCAAGCTCCTGCATCTGACCTGGTTTGTACGTCAGAATCGGCATGGCGGCATTAATGGCGTTACGCTCGTAAATAGCTCCGAACGATTCGGCAATGATGCATGAAATACCAAGCGACTTGAAGCAATCCACTGCCTGCTGGCGCGAGGAGCCAGCTCCGAAGTTTTTCGTTGTAACAACAATGTCGGTCGGATTCGCACGCTTTGCGAAATCTTCATATCCTTTCAGATTGTCGAACGAATACTGTCCCATTTCCTTGATGTCTGTAATGGTCAGATAGCGATTATGAAAAATCATATCGGTATCAATATCATCTTTTTCAATAAACCAGACTTTTCCTTCAACGACATTTGGCTTTGCAGCACGCTCCTTAGCTACAGCTTTGGCGAGATCAAACTTTCCGGTATTTGAAAATTCGGCCGGTTTTTCGGGAATCGCATCAGGTGTGGTTATAAAACCAGCCACAGCACTGGCTGCAACAACAGCCGGCGAAGCAAGATAAACCAGCCCCTTGCCTTGTTTACCAGCAAAATTACGGTTTCCGGTGGACAGAGTCACTTCATCGGGACCATTCTGTCCAACCTGACCAGCAGCACAACCGGCACAACCGGCATTTGAGACCAATACACCTGCCTCCTTGAAAATTTTCATCAAACCTTCTTGCAGACACTGATTCCAAATATCGTTGGTAGATGGTACAATCTTCATGACCACCCCTGGAGCAACTTTTCGACCTTTCAAAATGGCTGCAGCAACACGCATATCTTCCATGCGTCCATTGGTACAACTTCCAATGAATGCCGAATCTATCTTGATTCCTTTTTTTACTTCCACAGATTCGTTGTCGTGCGGGTGTCCGGGCAATGCAAGCATCGGTTTAAATGAAGCTACATCAATTTCCTGAGTCATTACGTATTCAGCATCAGCATCAGCCGAAATAATTTCAAATTTCTTTCCACTCAGTTTTTCAATTTCGTGAATAATTTTTTCAGTTGGGGTCAACATTACAATGATTGCACCCATTTCTGTACCCATAGATGCAATAGTAATACGTTCATCCAACGAGAGCTCATCAATGGCTTCGCCATAAAATTCAACAGAAAAACCAAGCAATTTGTTAGCACCAAAGATTGATAGAAGATTCAAAACCATATCCTTGGCAGAAACATTGTCGGGTTTTTTACCTTTAAAAACAAGTTTGACAGATGCAGGAACTTTAAACCAAACTGAGCCCTTCGCCCAGGTTGCAGCTATGTCCTGATCTCCCATGCCTTGCCCAAAAGAACCAATGGCGCCCATGATATTGGCATGTGAATCGGTGGACACAAATGTCGAACCCGGCCATACAAGCCCTTTTTCAATGGCAAGGTGTGTTCCGATACCCGAGTCAATGTCATAAACTTTAATGTTATTGTCGCGTGCAAACAAACGGCAATAATGCTGATTGGCAGCGTACTTCTGATCGGAACCGGTCGGGTTGCAGTCAAAAGTAAAAACGGTTTTTGCGGGATCGGCAACTTTCAGTCCGTTGTCGACAATATTCTTTACAACATTGGCGCCGCCGAAATCGCGCGCAGCGCGGGTGTCAATAAAGACGTCAACAATATCTCCGGGTTTTACTGTTTTCTGATTGCTGTGGTTAGCAATGATTTTTTCAATAAGTGTTTGTTTCATATCTGTGTTTTTTGGAAGTCTATTGTGCAAAAAGCTCCATCCTTTGATTAAGTCTATCCTGCTGCCTCCTTCGATACGTCGCAAGTCTTTTGTTGAAAAAGCGCGACAAGAGCGACACTCAGGATGACATAAGGCAGGACTCAGGATGACATTTTACTGGTTCATAGAAAAACTATTTCAAGTATTTGTCAAGCCAGCCCTTGAATTCTCGCTGCCATAAAATGGCGTTCTGCGGTTTCAGAACCCAATGGTTTTCTTCAGGAAAAAGAACAAGACGCGACGGGATTCCTCGGACTTTAGCAGCAGTAAAGGCCTGCATGGCTTGCGTGTATGCGATACGGTAATCACGTTCACCATGGAAAATCAGAATCGGTGTATCCCATTTGTCAACAAAAAGATGCGGGCTGTTGGCATAGGACATCTGCGCAACCGCATTGTTTTTATCCCAGTATGGGCCACCCAGGTCCCAGTTTACAAACCAGAGTTCTTCCGTTTCGAGATACTGACTTTCAAGATTAAACATGCCGTCGTGAGCAATAAAAGCTTTAAAGCGACCTTCGTGATGACCTGCCAGCCAGAAAACAGAGAACCCTCCGTAGCTGGCTCCCACTGAGGCCATACGATTTTCATCAGCCCAGGTTTCTTTTGAAACATCATCGATGGCCGACAAATAATCTTTCATGTTTTGTCCACCGTAATCGCCGCTGATCTGCTCTACCCACTCCTGCCCAAAGCCAGTAGTGCCGCGGCGATTGGGAGCAACAACAATGTATCCGTTGGCGGCCATCATCTGGAAATTCCAGCGGTAGCTCCAAAATTGTCCGACCATTCCCTGTGGGCCACCTGAGCAATAGAGAATCACCGGATATGTTTTTGTTGAATCGAAATGCGGCGGATAAATAACCCAAGTGAGCATATCTTTTCCATCAGTCGTTTTTACCCGGCGTTCTTCAACTTTTCCCATGGTAATCTGTGCCAGCAAATCCTTATTGATGAAAGAAATTTCCTTGTCGGCACCGGTTTTAATATCAACAGAATAAATTTCATCCGGTTTGGAAATACTATGTCGCTGAGCAATGAATTTGTCGCCGGAAATTTCAAAAGCAACATAATCACACAATCCTTTTGATATTTGCGTAATCGCAGTATCAGTAAGGTTTAGAGAATAAATATGACGCGTTCCCTGCCAGTCACTTAAGAAATAAATAGTTTTTCCATCGCTACTCCAACGCAACTGTTCGGCGCTCTGGTCAATACTTTTGGTATATTCAGCCTTTTTACCTGATGCCATATCAAGAACAAAAAGTCTTAGTTTATCTGATTCATAACCATCTCGCTGCATACTTTCCCAAGCCAGTTTTTTGCCATCGGGGCTGAATACAGGATTCCAGTCATAACCATTCATTCCTTCAGTCAGATTCTTGGTTTTTCCGGTAGCAAGATCATATAAATAAAGATCTGTATTGGTGGACAAAGAATAATCAAGTCCCGATTTCTTACGACAAGTATAAACAATTGACTTCCCATCAGGAGCCCAGCAAATCTGTTCAAGTCCTCCAAAAGGTTTCTGTGGCACCTCATAAGGTTCCCCTTTGAGCAGATCTTTGCCTTCGCCCATCTTGCCATCCGTTAATGGAGCGACAAACAAATGACTCTGAGTAGTTGTCCATTCGTCCCAATGACGAAACATAAGATCATCAATAATGCGTGCATTTGCCTTGTCAAGGTCCTTGTAAATATCCTGAACAGGGGGCAAAGCAAGGTCTTTGGTGTAAGCAATATTTTTTTCGTCCGGGGATAAGATGAAACCCGAAACTCCACCTGAATCGCTGGAAACCTGCGTTCTTGCAGAACCATCTGATTTCATCTTATAAATCTGCATTTCATCTTTTTCATTTACCGTCATGAAAAGGATTTCGCTTTTGCTGTTCCAGACAGCATTGTATTCTCCTGTAGCCGTATTGGTGATATTTTTACGATTACTTCCATCAGGATTCATGGTATAAAGATCCCGGTTACTTTTATTTTGCTTCCAATCATACCAGGTCACTCCAAAAAGGATCAGACTGTCGCCAGGGCTAACCTGGATATCGGAAACCCGGCCCATGGCCCACATAGATTCAGGAGTCATAATTCCGTTTTCGATTTTTACATCCTGCTGACCAATGACATCGCTTTTTGCCTCTTCTTTACAGGGCTGACAACAAGCCGCAAGAATGAACGGCAATACAAGAACAAAAAAGAATTTTTTCATGGCAAATTATTTTCCTTCGATTCGGTTTAATGCAACAATAGCGTTTTCGTAATTGTGTTTTAATTTCAACGCCTGCGAATAATTTTCACGGGCATTTTTATAATCCTGCAATTCTTCATATGCCAGACCTCTATTATACCATGCTTCGGCATAAACAGGGTCACATTCGATAGACTTAGTAAATTTTTCGATGGCTGTATTAAAATTCTCCAGATAAACCAGATTAATGTATCCGATATTATACCAGGCATTTTTGTTTTTTGGTTCAATAACAAGTAAAGCATCATATTGAACCAAGGCATCTTCAATCATTTGCTGTTCCTGAAGCCAAAGCCCGTAATTGTAGCGCGCCTCAGCAGATGTTGGTCTGATACGGACAGCCGTTTTCAGATAATTCCCGGCAATGGGATCTCCTTTCAGATCAAACACATGCCCCAGCATTATAAAAGCATCATAATATTCCGGGTCATTTTCAGTTGCCTTCTGCAGACTTACAATAGCTTTTGCTGTATCTTTCTGTTCAAGCAACGCAAAACCCTTGATAAAATGAGCCTTTGCATTGTACTTGTCGATATCAATCGCTTTATTGCTGTACAAAAACACTTTTTCGTAATCTTCCAGAAAAAGGTTGAGTTCAGCCAGTTTAAGACTCGGTTCAGGGTTTCCCGGATCCATATCAAAGGCCTTCATGAGAGATTTTCGGCAGGATTCGATATTCCCCATAGCAAGATACACATCGCCCAAAAGAATATGATAATCTGTTTTTTCGGGATTCAGCTGCAATGCCTGCCTTACATCGCTGAGCGCTTTTTCGGTTTCACCCATCGATAAAAACAATTCGGCCCGTTGTTGATACAAGCTGTCAGCTTTGGGGTTTTCCTCGATTTTCATATTCAGAATTTCAAGTGGAGACAAAGCAGAGTCCTGCGACTGCTGCACATTTTGATCGTTTTTGTTTCCACACGAAATCATCGCCGAGGACAGAGCCAGAGCGATGATTGAAAAAATCAGATATTTAATTCTCATTGAGCGCTGAGTTTTTCTTTAATTTTCTTTTCAAGTTCATCCATCAATTCAGGATTATCAAGCAGCAAGGCCTTGACAGCTTCGCGTCCTTGTCCGAGTTTCGTTTCCTCATAACTGAACCACGAACCACTTTTTTTGATAATATTCAGATCGACACCCATGTCCACGACTTCACCTGCTTTCGAAAATCCCTGTCCATAAATGATATCCAGTTCGGCCTGCTGAAATGGAGGAGCAACCTTATTTTTGACAACCTTAACCCTGACTCTGTTTCCCAAAATGCTGTCACCGTCTTTGATCTGCGAAATACGGCGAATATCGATACGCACAGAAGCATAGAATTTAAGGGCATTTCCACCCGTTGTAGTTTCCGGATTTCCAAACATAACACCGATTTTTTCACGGAGCTGATTAATAAAAATACACACGCAGCGGGTCTTTGAAATAGTTCCTGTAAGTTTACGCAGGGCCTGCGACATCAGACGGGCATGCAAACCCATTTTGGAGTCGCCCATTTCGCCTTCAATTTCGCTTTTGGGTGTTAAAGCTGCCACAGAGTCAATAACAATAATATCTATAGCACCGCTTCGAATAAGGTTTTCAGTTATTTCAAGTGCCTGCTCGCCATTGTCCGGCTGCGAAATAAGCAGATTTTCGACATCGCAGCCAAGCTTTTTGGCATAATTGATATCAAATGCATGTTCGGCATCGATGAAAGCCGCAATGCCACCTTTTTTCTGCGCTTCGGCAATGGCATGAATGGCCAGTGTGGTTTTACCGGAACTTTCAGGACCATAAATCTCAACGACACGTCCCCGCGGAAAACCGCCAACCCCGATAGCCAGATCAATGCCAACACTTCCCGTTGAAATAACTTCGAGTTCTTCGATGGGAGCATCGCCCAACTTCATCACTGATCCTTTTCCATACGTCTTGTCAAGGCGCTCAATGGTCATCTGCAACGCTTTCAGTTTCTCGGATAAAACCGGATTTTCTTCTTTTTTCTCTTTACTCATATCGTGTTTATTTTAAAAATTCAAGAATTTGAGCCGTACTGGCTTTGGTGTCAACTTTAGTGATTTTTTCTTCAATAATTCCTTCGGCATCAATAATAAATGTTGTCCGCAAAATACCATCGAAGGTCCGACCCATAAATTTTTTCGGTCCCCAAACACCATAAGCTTTAATAATGCTCTTTTCGGTATCGGCCACCAAAGGAAAAGGGAGTGAATATTTCTCCACAAACTTCACATGCGAAGCATCACTGTCGGCGCTGATGCCAATAATTTCGTATCCTTTCTTCAACCACATGCTGTAATTGTCGCGAAAATCGCAGGCCTCGGCTGTGCAGCCCGGGGTTGAATCCTTCGGATAAAAATACAGAATTACTTTGCGCCCTCTCAGATCGCTCAGCATTTTCTGTTTTCCTTCACGGTCAGTAAAGGTAAAATCGGGTGCCTGCATGCCTTTTTCCATAGCGGAGAAATTTGGTTTAAAATTACTACTTATAATGTAATGCACAAGAAATTTGTTTTCAACATTTCGCCGACAAAATTATTTTCTTCGTTTAAACCAAGCCGGTTAATAAGTACTTACTTTCGTTTGTAAACGGATTTAATTGATTGTAACCGTTTGTTGTCGGATTTATATCTGATTATCAACTAAATAAATTCATGAAAATTACGGAAACATTTGATACAGTTTGTTCATTTCCAAAAAATTCATTATCTTCGTCTGAGCTTTAACATTTGTCTTAGTCATTGTCTGCAAACGATTCTTTGTCATGAATTGAGACAAATAGCAATGAAACAATACCACTTTAATTCAGAACAGAAAGGATAGTATGAAAAATGGGGATTTCCTGTACGAGCCAAGACATTACAACAGCATTGAAATATGGAAAAATGTAACGTCAAAACAGTGGAATAATGCGATATGGCAGCAAAAAAATTCGATCAGAACCGTTGAACAACTGCGACAGGTTATTAAACTGACAGAGTTTCAGGCATCGGAAATAGAAAGAACTTTGCAAACCATGCGCAATGAAGGCAAAGAGCCCATGCGAATAACACCCTACTATGCCTCGCTGATGCAAGAAGATCCATTTCATCCAAAGATGCTGGAAGGAGAAAAAGAGAAACATCGGCTTGACCCGATTTTTTGGCAAAGTGTACCAACCCCGGCCAATCTGCTATTTCCGGATACGGGCGCCGAAGGAGCAATGAGCGAGGGCAGCCGCAGTTTCGGTGCCGCATATCAGCGATATCCAAACCGGATAGCACTTTTTGTAGCTCAAAACACCAGTTGTGCATCTTACTGCGTTCATTGTCAAAGAGCAAAATCGCTGGATTGCACCAACGAAGTCAATAAAACAGAAATTGACAAAGGACTTTTTTATATTTCGCAAAACAGCAATATCAACGAAGTACTTGTAACCGGTGGCGATGCATTGATGGTAAGCCGTCAGCGGCTGCAGTATATTCTTGAAGAACTCAGCAGAATTGAGCATTTGAGGGTTATCCGCATTGCAACCAGAGTGCCTGTAGTAATGCCCATGGCTGTCACTGACGATTTGCTTGAGCTGATCAACACAGCATCGAACCGTTACAACAAAGGAGTTGAAAAATATGTATATTTCATGACACACATAAATCATTACCATGAAATAACGGCCGAGATGGCTGCATGTGTGCGGCGAATCAGAAATCACGGGTTCACTATCCGGAATCAGACAGTTCTGCTCAATCATGTGAATGATTATTTCAAAACACTGGCAGAAACATTCAGGCGAATGTTCTGGATCGGTGTCCATCCCTACTATTTGCTTCAATGTCATAAAGAAAAAGGAATTGTTCACTTTATCACACCTGTGCAGGTTGGAAAAATCTACATAAAGCATTTACAGGGCTGGATTTCAGGCATTACCATGCCTCGTTATGCTGTAAATATTGAAGGAGGTGGGGGCAAGGTGCTTCTGATGCCTTCGGGCCATGACACGCTGAACAGCAATGAAAGTATCGATGAGAAAATTTCGGAAAGTTTTGCCATAATCAGCACCTGGGATGGGAAAACCATCCAGCAATATGAATCGCTAGGACGCGCCCAGAGAAAAGAATATGAAGAAGCCGTTGAAATTATGGATCGCTTTATTGGGCGTAAAAAAGTGTTTTTTCCAAAAATAATCATTGTGGATGAAAAAGGAAAACACATTGAAACGACCAACAGAACCAAACTTCCTTTAATTGAAAAAATGAAAAAATCGGAGTTGCTGGAATACTCGATTCAAGAAAACGACATGCCATTGACCAATCCGGCAGATATTGCCACCGAGCTTGAAGAAAATTTTAAAAAATCAAAATACAGAAAACAACAATAATGCTTGCAACAAGGTTATTCAGAGAATTTTGCATGTGCGAAAAAGGCAGTGGTATGCTGCTGATTATTGCGACATTTTTATCCATTTTGATTTCAAATTCATTCATTGGAGATAGTTATATAGCCATCTGGCAGATAAAGCTGGGCATGATGAGTATCGAACATTGGATAAACGATGGACTGATGGCTGTGTTTTTTCTCATGATTGGTCTCGAGTTGGAGCGCGAAATATACAAAGGAGAATTGTCTAATCCGCGCGACGCCTTGTTGCCCATATTTGCAGCTATTGGTGGTATGGCAGTACCTGCAGCCATTTATGCATTTTTCAATGCTGGTACAGCAACCAGTGGAGGGTTTGGGATTCCCACCGCCACCGACATAGCATTTGCACTGGCCATTCTGATGATGCTGGGCGACAGGGTTCCGGTCTCGCTCAAGGTTTTTCTCACGGCATTGGCTGTTATTGATGATCTTGGAGCCATCATTATTATTGCGATTTTCTACACAAACACCATTTTGTGGCCTGCGCTGATTGCTGCTTTAGCAATATTCGTGCTCTTGCTCATCTTCAGACTTTTTAAGATTAAGCACTTATTGATTTATCTCAGCGGCGGAGTATTCATGTGGTATTTCATGCTTCAATCTGGGGTACATGCAACCATTGCCGGCGTATTACTTGCTTTTGTGATTCCATTTGGCAAAGGCGATGAAATCTCACCTTCATGGAAACTCCAGCACGCCATTCATCTACCAGTTTCATTTGGAATTGTTCCACTTTTTGCACTTGCCAACACTGCCATCATTATCAATCCTGATATGGGTCGGATTTTTTCAGAGTATTACGCCATTGGAGTCTCTGCCGGACTGATAATTGGCAAGCCGCTCGGAATCATTCTTTTCAGCTTTCTATCCGTTAAAATGAAATTGGCACGGATGCCTGAAGATATTAACTGGAATTTGTTGCTGGGGAGCGGTTTTCTGGCTGGAATTGGTTTCACAATGTCAATTTTCATCACCATCCTGGCATTCAAAGACCCGGCAATCATCAGCAATACAAAATTCATCATCCTGATATCTTCTTTGCTTGCTGGCAGCATTGGATTTCTTTTAATCCGTAACACAACTCGTACCAAAAAAAAAAAAACATGCTGACAAAAGCTGATAATAATCATTTCGGATCTTAAAACCCACCTGCAAGTATTATTTTTGCATAAAAAGTTTCACAGCTATAAACCACTTAAAATACAAACAAACCATGAAATTCACACGCAAAGCAAGCGCCAACTGGCAGGGATCAGGAAAAGAAGGCAAAGGAACACTTTCAACCGGCAGCACCGTTTTAAATAACACCCAATATTCATTCAGCTCACGATTTGAAGAAGGCATAGGAACAAATCCTGAAGAGCTGATAGCAGCTGCACATGCGGGATGTTTTACCATGAAACTCAGCTTTGTTCTGGGCGAAAACGGTTTCACTCCTACCAGTCTCGATACCAAATCGGGCATTGTGTTCGAAGACGGAAAAATCACCGAAATCAATCTGAAACTCACCGGTGTTGTGCCTGGCATCGATGCCGGAAAATTTCAGGAACTGGCAGCCATTGCCAAAGAAACATGTCCCATTTCAGGACTGCTGAATACAAAAATCAATCTCGAAGCAACATTGGCATAAAACCCTATACGATCAACAATACATAACCCTACAATCAGGCGCGGAATTTTCTGCGCCTTTTTTTTGCCAACAAATATTTTGTTCAATACTTGAAAGTCAAATTCCTTAAATAGGAAAAAGCCCGCCACAACCATTGCGACGGGCTCTTTAAACAATAAAATAATTGCTTATTTCTGACCGAAATAGCTTTCTACTTCGTAATAGTTTGCAAAATCAACATCCGGCTCAGCTGCATAGAACTGACTGGCTGGAATCACGAAAATGCGCACAGAATCCCATATTACATCAGCGCCAGTATAATCGGATCCATCGGGATTCTGAATGTTCAATGAAACCGTTTGATTCGATATACGATACCAATAACGGGTTTCATAATCACCAGACATACCCATTGAACCTGCCTGATACCAATTGTAATCCCTGTAATAAGGGAGAATCAAGGATGAATCCATCAATGTACTTGTAATCGGAAGCTGAAACAAAAGTGAAGTGTTTGATGAAGTCATGGTATCACCAGGAAATCCAAAGACCATCACATTCGCATTTCCATCTGTTCCATTGATTCCATCTGTTCCATTGATTCCATCTGTTCCATTGGTTCCATCTGTTCCATTGGTTCCGGCAGGGCCGCGAGGGCCTTCAGGACCTTCGCACGAAGCAGCTATCATTCCCATTACAAAGAGAATAACAGCAAAGAATTTTAGATTTTTCATAACAGTCGTTTTTAATTTCAAATGCAAATGTACATATTTTAAACTTATATTCAAGCATTTTGTCGGTTATATATGATTCATTTCTATTGAATACATATTTATTCTTACTTTTTAACATTGTTATATAGTCCAATAACAAATTGATTCACAATTTATGAAATAATCGCAATATTTCATCTGAGAATTTGTTACTTTTAGTACCAAT
>DAOPKE010000073.1:0-13402 GCA_035390965.1 Bacteroidales bacterium
GCGTTCTTGCAAAAGTCCGTATTAAACCACGCAACTGTTCATAGCCGAGACCGTTTTGGAGATGTGTGTATTGAAGTTGTCTGACGGGGCAGCCAAATATACCGGCGACCTGATGCAGGAATTAAAGACGGCCCGTCTGCTGGTGGTGGAAGGAACCATCTATCCCTTGCTAAATCGGTTGAAAGATGAGGGATACCTCGAGTATTACTGGGAGGAAAGTACAGGCGGACCGCCCAGGAAATATTACCGCTGCACCCACAAGGGCAGGGAATACCTGAGCATGTTGCGTCAGGGTTGGTATGAAATGGTAGAATCAGTAAATGCAATCATTAAATAAAAAACAAAATGAAAAAAAGTTTTTCGGTCAACATAGGGTATCGTCTCTTCAACATTGATGAAGATGCGTATGAACGATTGAACAAATATCTCGATTCCATCAAAGCTGGTCTTGATGCTGAAGGGGCCGATGAAGTAATTCGCGACATTGAGATCAGGATAGCTGAATTGCTCAGTGAAAGAATCAATGTTTCTAAAGAAGTGATTGTGCTGGCGGATGTTGAATTTGTCATCAGCGAATTGGGCGAAGCGGAGCAGATTGGAGATTTTTCGGATGAGCAAAAATCAAAACAGCAGACATCGAGAAACGAGCGACGTTTGTTCCGCGATCCGGATGACCGGATTTTGGGTGGTGTTTGTTCAGGACTTGCCGGATTTTTCGATATTGACTCGCTGTGGGTACGCATTGCATTTGTGGTGTTATTTATGTTTGGTGGTTCGGGTTTGCTTATTTATCTGATTTTGTGGCTGGTGGTTCCGGTGGCCGAAACCAGTGCGGAAAAGCTGCAGATGAAAGGTCGCAAAGTAAATGTAAATAATCTGAGTGATCGTGTTCGCGAAGAGTTTGATCAGGTGCGTAATTCTTTCCGGAAGAAAAAAGGAAACACTCAGACGCAGGCGCACACTGCTAAAACAGGCGGCAGCATTGTTGAAAGCGATGCATTTCAATCGCTTATGTATATTCTCGGGGCCATTGGGGGCTTCTTTCTGATTGCTTTTTCGCTGGCCATCCTGGCAGGATTTGCATTATCGTTTTTTGCCGATATCAGCTATATGGTTCATAGTCACGATCTTGGCGTTTCGGCTTCTTTTTGCGATGCAATGTTTTTCATCACAACAAGCCGGTTTGTTGGTTGGATGAGTATCGTTGCCTTTTTGTTATTTGTTTGTATTCCACTGATATCAATGCTGATATTCGGACTGAAACTGATTTTCCGGTTTCGCTTTCCAATGAAATGGTACAACCGGATTGCATCATCGCTTTGGGGAATTTCGTTTGTTGCGCTTGCTGCTCTGACCATTTATCATGTGGTGTATTATTCAAATTCTGTCAATGAAAGTAAAACCATAATTATTCCCAAAACCAACAAAACCATTCAGTTATCGGTTGATGGAAAAACACCGGATGTTTTTAATTCAATTGGAAGTGCTGATACCCGTTGGTATTTCAGCGAAAATAATGGCAAGATGCAATTATTGTTGCAGACTGAACTTGAGATTGAGCCAGAGATGTACGACAGCAATATTCGTATTGTTGCCCACTTACGCAATGCCGGTGATCTGACAACGCTGGCATACAGCGATTGGGTGCCAATGGTGCAGGATTCATCTCAAATCATTATTCCAGAATGGCTGCCGTCGGGGCAGGGCAGTTTCCATATCAGCGAAGTGGAAGTTTATATTCCGGTTGGAACACAAATTTCGTTAACACCTGAAACAAGACAATTGTTGAATGCTCAAAATGAACTCGACAATGTTTTGATGACCTACAGTGATTTTGTAATGACATCTGATGGCTTGCGGCCAGCATTGCAGGCGGTGGAACCCGTTGTGAAATAATTTTGAAACAACAATGTTAGTAAAATCACTGGTAAAATCACTGGCGCGATTTGTAATCCGTGCCAGTGATTTTACATTTTGCTATCTTTGCTTTGTAATGCCAAACAAAATCACTTTTCTCGGAACCGGCACATCGACCGGTGTACCAGTGCTCACATGTGAGTGCGAAGTTTGTCGCTCTGATAATCCTATGGATAAGAGACTCAGAACATCGGCCTATATTGAGTGCAATGGTTTGCGGCTGATCATCGATTGCGGGCCTGATTTCCGTCAGCAGCTTCTGACAAACAACATCCGGGATTTTGATGCAGTTCTTCTTACGCATGGTCATCGCGATCATATAGCCGGGCTCGACGACATCAGGGCATTCAATTATATCCGCGGTAAAACCATTGACATGTATGCCAATCAGGATACCGTGGAATCAGTCAAAACGGAATTTCCATACATTTTCAATCCTGGCGATTATCTGGGTGCACCCAAAATCAATCTGGCAGTGGTTGATGACCATCCGTTTGAAATAAAAGGTCTGCCCGTCATTCCGATTCCTGTCATGCATGGCGATGCTTCCATTCTTGGATACCGCATCGGCAATATGGTGTACATAACCGATGCCAGTTTTATACCGGAGTCATCGATGGATTTGATAAAAGATGCAGATTTGCTGGTATTGAATGCTTTGAGAAAGAAAAAACATCCGTCTCATTTCTCTTTGGATGAAGCATTGGAACATATTGAAAAGCTGAGGCCCAAAGCGGCTTATCTGACACATATCAGTCATTTTTTAGGTTTACACACAGAAGTTCAGCCAAAACTGCCGGCAGGCGTTTTTCTTGCATATGATGGTCTGACTGTGGAATGTTGATATTGTGAGCAAAGGGTTTTTGTGTAATTGAATTTTCTATTACATTTGCAAAAAATTCAGGAATATGAAAAAACTATTACTCCCGTTGATTGTAATCATGTTGGTATTTACGGGTTGCTATTACGAAGAAGGCCCCATTATCAGTCTGCGTACACCCGAAAACCGGCTGGTGAATAAGTGGAAATATGAAAAGTTTTCACTGAATGGTCAGGATCAGATGCAGCATTATCAAAGCAGTTGGATTCAGTTTAACAGTGATAATACCGCTATGTTTTACGAAGACACGTCATATTCATATACCGCTGCCTGGGAATTTTCGGATGATTTTAAAACCTTGTATCTGAATTGTTCAGATGATTCGCTCAATACCTGGGAAATTGATTACAATATTCTCAAATTGCGTGATAAAGAATTGTGGATGGAAAGTGACATGGGGTCAATAACGATGTATATTGAGCTTTCTGAATACTGAGAAACCTAACCTAAAAACCTATATGAAACATTTCGCATCTGTTATGGCAATGGCTTTTGTTGCTTTCATCCTGATCTCCTGCGGGGGAAAAGAAAGCAAAACAACGGATCAGACCGACACTACTAAAACCGAAGAAAAAGTAGCATCTGGCAATCCGGATCAGATTTATGGTGTTGAGAAAGGCATGATTGAATACAAAATGGTTACAATGGGCATGCCCACTACCATGACCCAGTATTGGGATGAATACGGAAAGAAATCTTACACACAGAGTTCCATGGAAATGATGGGTGTTACCACCATCACCCATATGCTGAATGATGGAGAGTTTATTTATAGTTGGGATGCTACAACAAAAGAAGGAACGAAGGCAAAAGTCGGCAAGTCGCAAAATCTGAATTACAATGACATGTCGGAGGAAATGATGGCGAAGTATCATATGACCAAAGAAGGGACAGAAGAAGTGAATGGCAAAACATGTGATGTTTATAAAATGGAAATGGAAGGGACCAAGTCCAAAACATGGGTATGGAAGGGAATTGCCATTAAAACAGAAACCATGGCTATGGGAATGACTGTTACCACAGAGATGACTAAATTGGAAGAGGGCGCTGATGCTCCTGAAGGTGCATTTGAAGTACCGGCTGGTATTAAATTCAATGAAATTTCGGCTCCAGCCAGATAAAGAGAATCTTTTTCGTTAAGCTGCCTTTGGCAGCTTTTTTTATGCCATTTTGACACATTTTTGAACAGTTTAATGCTTCAAACTGACCAAATTGAAGTATTTTATGACAGAAACCCCTTTGGTATTAAAGTTGAGATGCCGCCGACGATAAAATTTGAAAAATGGGAAAAATAATAGGAATTGACTTAGGAACCACCAATTCATGTGTGGCAGTCATGGAAGGCAGTGAACCGATTGTCATTGCCAATAGCGAAGGAAAGCGAACAACACCGAGTATGGTGGCCTTTACCGACAATGGTGAACGTAAGGTTGGTGATCCGGCCAAGCGTCAGGCCATAACCAATCCAACGCGTACTGTATATTCCATCAAGCGTTTTATGGGTGAAACCTTTGACCGTGTTGGAAAAGAGATTGCACGTGTGCCATACAAGGTGGAACGAGGCCCCAATAATACTCCGCGGGTACTGATCGACGATCGTCAATATACGCCGCAGGAAATTTCGGCCATGGTGCTTCAGAAAATGAAAAAAACCGCCGAAGATTATCTCGGTATCGAAGTTACTGAAGCCGTTATTACTGTTCCGGCCTATTTCAATGATTCCCAACGTCAGGCAACCAAAGAAGCCGGTGAAATTGCCGGACTCACTGTGCGCCGTATCATCAATGAGCCGACGGCTGCTGCACTTGCCTATGGGCTGGATAAGAAAAACAGAGATATTAAAATCGCCGTATTTGATCTTGGTGGAGGTACTTTTGATATTTCAATACTTGAATTGGGTGACGGTGTTTTTGAAGTAAAATCAACCAATGGGGATACTCATCTGGGTGGAGATGATTTTGATCAACGCATTATTGAATGGTTGGCCGAGGAGTTTAAAAAGGATGAAGGTCTTGACCTCCGTAAAGATCCAATGGCGCTTCAGCGTTTGAAAGAAGCAGCTGAAAGAGCAAAAATCGAGCTCTCGTCAAGTGCGCAAACCGAAATCAATCTTCCGTATATCATGCCGGTTGACGGTATGCCCAAACACCTTGTAAAGACTTTAACACGTGCCAGATTTGAACAACTTATCGACGACCTTGTTAAAGCTACCATTGAACCTTGTCGCAAGGCCTTGTCTGATGCCAATATGAAAAATACCGATATTGACGAAGTGATTCTGGTCGGTGGATCAACGCGTATCCCAGTTATACAGCAGGTTGTTGAGGAATTTTTTGGCAAAAAACCTTCCAAAGGCGTTAATCCGGATGAAGTTGTGGCTGTTGGTGCGGGAATTCAGGGTGCAGTGCTCACCGGCGAAGTGAAAGATGTGCTTCTGCTCGATGTAACTCCTTTGTCGCTTGGAATTGAAACACTTGGTGGCGTAATGACCAAACTTATTGAGTCCAATACCACCATTCCTACCAAAAAAGCTGAAACATTTTCAACTGCTGCCGATAGCCAGACATCGGTTGAGATTCATATACTTCAGGGCGAGCGTCCCATGGCCAATCAAAACAAAAGCATTGGTCGTTTCCACCTCGATGGAATTCCGCCTGCACCACGTGGTGTCCCGCAAATCGAAGTTACTTTTGATATCGATGCCAATGGCATTCTGAATGTGTCGGCTAAGGATAAAGCTACCGGCAAATCGCAGCAGATTCGTATTGAAGCCAGCAGTGGATTGACCGATGATGAAATCAAAAAGATGAAAGCTGAAGCCGATGCCAATGCCGATGCCGATAAAAAGGAACGTGAGCGTATCGATAAAATCAATCAGGCCGATAGCATGGTTTTCAATACCGAAAAACAACTAAAAGAATACGGAGAAAAAATCCCGGCTGATAAAAAATCGGAGATTGAAACAGCGCTTACAGAACTGAAAGAGGCACATAAGGCGCAGAATATCGAAGCCATTGATGCTGCTACCGCCAGATTGAATACGGCATGGCAGGCCGCCAGCGAAGAAATGTACAAAAATACCGGGCCTCAGGGCGGACCCGAAGCTGGTGCTGATCCGGGAGCTCAGAAGCAGCAACAAAATTCCGGCAGCGATGAAGTGACCGATGTTGATTTTGAAGAAGTGAAGGACAAATAAACAACTGTCTGAATCTATATCAATATGCCGGCATTGTGATTGAACATGATGCCGGTTTTTTCTGTCTTTTTTTCCTAACTTTGTGTTTTAAAGCTATAGCAATGATTCCTTTTGCTCCTCCCAGAATAGATCAGAAAATTATTGATGCCGTCAATGAAGTTCTTCGATCAGGATGGATTACCACAGGTCCACGTACCAGAGAATTTGAATCCATGTTAAAAGATTATGCCGGTTGTTCAGAAGTATTATGCATCAATAGTGCTTCGGCCGGTCTTGAACTGATTTTGCGATGGTTCGGCGTTGGTCCCGGTGATGAAGTGATTTTACCTGCATATACTTATGCTGCCACAGCCAATGTTGTTATTCACTGTGGCGCAACACCTGTTTTTAGCGACAGCAGCCCTGTTGATTTTAATATTACTGTTGATGAAATAAGAAAAAATATCACTGCGGCTACAAAAGTGATTGTACCGGTCGATTTGGCCGGATTTCCCTGTGATTATTATGCAATCAACAATCTTGTTGATGATCCTGATGTGAGTAGCTTGTTTTCACCAGACACAGATAATCAGAAGAAACTGGGTCGGATTCTGGTTTTGTCCGATGCTGCACATAGTATTGGTGCTACTTATAAAGGAAAAAGAACAGGCGCATTGACCGATATTTCTGTTTATTCTTTTCATGCCGTAAAAAACCTGACTACTGCTGAAGGTGGTGCTATCTGCCTGAATATGAAAGCTCCTTTTGAAAACAATCTTATCAAACAGGACTTGATGCTTAAATCACTTCATGGTCAGAATAAGGATGCGCAGGCCAAGCTGATTCCCGGAAACTGGAAATATGATATTATTGAACCGGGATACAAATGTAATATGACGGATATACAGGCCGCCATTGGGATCGTTGAGCTGAAGCGTTATGACAGTGATATGCTTGCACGTCGCAGATTGATTTTCAGCATGTATGCCCAATTGCTTCAAAACCATCCCAGAGTTCAGTTGCCTGTTTATAAAACGGATGTGGCTGAGTCGTCATATCATGTGTTTTTGCTTAGGATTAAAGGCATTACTGAACAGCAGCGCGATGACCTTATACAGGAAATATTCCGAAGAGAAGTTGCTGTAAATGTTCATTTCACGCCGTTGCCTCTGATGACTTATTATAAAAATGCCGGTTACAACATCAATGATTATCCGGTTGCCTATGATAATTTTTCGCGAGAAATTTCTTTGCCGGTTTATTATGATTTGAGCAACGAACAGGTACAGACTGTTGCCAAAACGGTTATTGATTCTATCAATTCAATCTGTCCATGATTGGCAAACGTCTTTTTGATTTGTTTTTCTCTTTCTTTTCTATCCTGATTCTACTTATTCCGGGATTGATTCTTGCATTGATTATAGTGATCGAATCACGTGGAGGTGCGTTTTACCGGCAGGTGAGGGTAGGACGTAACGAAAAATTGTTCAGATTGATGAAATTTCGCACCATGTTTTCCGGTAGCGATTCCAAGGGCTTGCTGACTGTTGGTTCTACTGATAGCCGCGTGACCGGATTTGGCCGGTTTTTACGTAAATCAAAAATGGACGAACTTCCTCAAATGCTCAATATTTTTGCAGGGCATATGAGTTTTGTCGGGCCACGCCCGGAAGTGCCGAAATATGTTGCCATGTATAGCGATGAGCAGAAAAACGTGCTTCGTGTCAGGCCGGGACTTACTGATTATGCTTCGCTTGAATACATTAATGAAAGTGATCTTCTGGCGAAACAATCCGAGCCGGAACGTTTTTATATAGAAACGGTTATGCCCGCTAAACTAAGTCTCAATCTCAAATACATTAAAGAGATGAGTTGTGTGACAGATATGAAAATTATTTTCCGGACACTTTTTAAGATTGGACGGAGAAGGTAATTGTTCTCCGGCTTTTGCGGATTTTCATTCGGGCTTCTCCTGACTTTGACAATGCCTTCTTTATATGCGCCATCTCTGAGATTACGAGGTTGGAAATATCAATGGCGGAAGTCAGAAAAAAACAGAGCCGGACGAGCCGGCTCTGAAATAACCTGAAGTAAAGGGTTTTATGGGTATAAAAACAGGTTCATGTTAATGTTTCACTGTGATAAGACCCTCTTGAGTGGAGCCGTCAGTGAATTTGAGAATGAAAAAGTAAGAACCGTCAGGTGTCAGTGAGGCATCCCAGTCGTTCTGGTAGTTCAGTGATTTATAGATGAGCTTGTTGCTCTTGTCGTAAATGCTGAGTTCTGTATTTGGATATTTGCTCAGATTGGTAATGGAAAACGTTTCGCTGATACCGTCGCCGTTGGGAGTAATCATATTTGGGATACCCAATTCGCAATGCGTGAATACAACAAAGAAACTGTCCACATAGGTCTGGCATCCTGTAATCTGTGCATAATACAATCCTGGCTTGCTGACAGTAAGCTGAGGAGTAGATAGTTTATATTGCGGCCAGTAATATTGGTATCCGCCGGTTTTTTGTCCAACCGACAAACGCAGAATTGAGCCGGTACAGGCCGTAATCAGGTAGTCATTGTTCAGACTTGGTTTGGGAATGATTTTTACAGAAACGGCTTTAGACAGTTTTTTCCCGTTTTCAAGTCCAATGGTTACGCGGTAAATACCGCTTTTGTCAACACTGATTTCGGGCGTTGTTGCTCCATTATTCCACAGATAAGTGGTTTTTCCGGGGAACTGGGCGCGTAATGTCATTGATTGTTCCGAACAGGTGTCGCGCGGAAGCATTTCAAATGCGGAAAGTGTTCGTTCAGCATTGTCGCTGTTTTCATTACTTAAAATCGGAATAAGATACTCTGTTTCATTGTTGATTTCAATTACTTCAGCAAGCATTTTGCCATCATCCGGTCCCTCATTCATGGTTGTTTGATATGATGCTAATTGCATTGCATATTCGTCAGTCAGATGTTTTTTTAATGACTGATTGACAGGAAGTTGATTAAAATACTGTATCATTCTTTCAGAACTGATATCTGAATTGACAACAACAATTTGTTTGTTGTCATCTTCAGCTGAAACAACTGAAATGGGTTGTTCGGCATTCTCATCTAACCTGACATCCGGAAGAATGTAGTTTTTGTTTACCGTTGAAGAGTTGTTATTTTGTTTGGAAGAATCCGACGAAAAGAAATAAATAGCCGTAGCAACGGCAATGGTAGTAACAACGCCGATAGCAACCTGAAGGGGTTTGGTGCGTAATAGAGCCAGTATGGTAACAGTTCCCACTGTTTTCATTATATCCGACGACAATCCATCGAAGTAGCCCGGAGGTGTCGTAAAAGGATTACCTTTTCCCGAAGTCCCCAAACCTTCGAATTCCTGATGGTTGTTTTTCCCTGTATGTTTACGCAGTTTCATAGTTCGTTCATTGGACTGCAATATTGATGCAGCGTTTAATTTGTCTTTAAAATTTCTTCAATTTTTTTTACCGCAATATGATACGATGCTTTTAAAGTTCCGATACTTACACCTACAACATTGGCAATATCCTGATAGGGCATGGCTTCGAAATAGCGCATGATAAAAACCAGTTTCTGTCGTGCTGGCAATGTTGCCACGGCCTTCTGCAGCTTTCGCTGAATATCGGTACCCTTGAAATAGATATCAGATTCTATGCGATCGCCAAAGTCATCTCTCATTTCATCCATCGAAACAAACAGATGGCTTTTTTTGCTTTTTAGAAACGACAGCGCCTCGTTGGTGGCAATACGGTATATCCAGGTATAAATCTTTGAGTCTTCGCGGAATTTATCGAGGTTCTGCCAGACTTTGATAAAAGTATTCTGAATAACATCGTTGGCATCGTCGTGATCAATTACAATGCGGCGAATGAGCCAGTAGGCCTGCTCTTTATATTTATTCAGCAAGAGTTCAAAACCACGCTGCCGCGATTTTTCGGCTTTCAGCAGATTCAATATTTCTGCATCGGTGATTTTGCTCATTTTATTTTAAAGGTTTGTTTTTCTGTTTAATGCTCTAATTGCTGCATCAACGATGTTTCCGGCTTTAAGTCCGTATTTGACCATTAATTCCTCTGGTGTTCCACTTTCGCCAAATACATCGGGCATGGCTACATATTCCTGAGCTGTGGGCAGTTTTTGCGAAAGAAGGGCCGAAATGGCCTCACCCAATCCGCCGGCCTGTACGTGTTCTTCGGCACTGACAACACAACGTGTTTTCGAAATGCTTTTCAGCAAAAGTTCATTGTCGAGTGGTTTGATGGTGTGAATGTTTATTATTTCAGCCGAAATGCCTTTCGTTTCCAGTATCCGACTGGCTTCCAGTGCTTCCCAGACCAAATGTCCGGTGGCCACAATGGTTACATCGGTTCCTTCAGTAAAAACAATTCCTTTTCCAATCTGAAAAGGAGTGTCAATGGGTGAGAAGTCCGGTACCACCGGCCGTCCGAAGCGAAGATACACGGGGCCGTCCCATTCAGCGATGGCTTGTGTGGCCATGTATGTCTGCGAATAATCACAGGTGTTGATTACGGTCATATTCGGCAATGCGCGCATCAGGGCAATATCTTCCATTATCTGATGTGTTGCTCCGTCTTCACCCAATGTGATACCTGCATGCGAGGCGCATATTTTTACATTTTTATTGCTGTAGGCCACACATTGACGAATCTGGTCATATACACGACCGGTGGAAAAATTGGCAAAAGTGCCTGTATAAGGTATATAACCTGCAATGGCAAGACCCGAGGCCATTCCAATCATATTAGCTTCGGCAATGCCGGTCTGAAAAAAACGCTCAGGGAAATTGGCTGCAAAGGTATTCATCTTCAGCGATCCGGTCAAATCGGCACAAAGAGCCACTACTTTTTCATTTTTTTTCCCGAGATCTGCCAAGGCATCTCCAAATCCTGAACGGGTATCTTTTTTTTGTCTTACTTCAATTGGTTTCATTCGTTTGTCTTTATTTTAGAACATCGACATATTGACTTTTGTCATGGCTGCCGGTTTTACTGTAAAATTCTTTTCGATGGTGAGCATGGAGCGTGTCTGGTATTTTGAACGAAAGACAGCAAAATAATCGCCTGGTTGCAACATCAGTATTTCTTGCTCTCCGCTTCCTCTGAAATTATATACCCATTCCAGCTTATTTTCTCTTTTTACATACAAACTGCCATAGCCGCTTGCCGGAAACTGAAAAATGGTTGTTCCTGCAGCCGGAATTTCAACAAAGGTTGTTGTACTTTGGTCTATTTTTACGTCCTCGACATAGGTGCGGGGTAATGTCATGATTTCCAGATCATACAATCCGCAGATATATTTTTCGCGGTTAAAGAGAAATTGAGTGTTCAGTGTGTTCAGTTTGTTGTTTTCCCTTACAACGCAAAGAATCGAATTCCGGCTCTGAGCATAACTTCCTTCGGTTTTAACTTCCAGAAATCCCTGCGGTGCCGAAACACCCACAATGGTATGTTTGCCCGCTGTCAGCTCAAGCGAATCAATAAAAACAGGTGGAATGGTGTGAACCTGTATTCTGTAATTCAGCATTGGATCGATAACCAGTGTATCGGGAAATCCCCTGTTGTTGAGCGAATGTATGAAATTGTATTTTGGCAATCCGCTCAACTTATCATAAAATGTCATGTTTACATTGGTTTCTGTCGCATTGCCATTGATGTCGAGCAGATTTACCTGACAGGTGGTTGAATTCAGTGCTTGCGAAATAACGATATTCAAGGCAGTACTGAATTGTTTTTCGGTGGTGGCATCGAAATAGGTGCCAACACAATCAAACTGTTCCTTGAAACTTTTCCCGATTCCGATGATGAATGGTTTCAATACAATCCCTTTTTTCTGCAAAGCAAGTGAGACAGCACAGGGATCGCCGTTACATTCTTCGAGCCCGTCGGTAATCAGAATAATAATGTTGCGGCAGTTGGCGCAGGGTGGAAAATCACCTCCGGCTTTTTCGAGCGAGTAGGCAATAGGGGTCGTTCCCCGCGGATTGATGGTTTTAAGTTTGTATTTAATCTTTTCTATGTTATCGGGCCCGAAGGGCACTTCTAAGCGGGTATCATCACAGTCTTGCGGTGGATAGTCCTTTGTATGGCCATAACAGCGTAAAGCGAGTTCCAGATTGGGTACATCGCGCAGACTGTCAAGCAGATCGGACATGATTTTTCTGGCAATGGTAATTTTCATGTCGCTTTGCCAGCGTCCATACATAGATTGACTGGCATCGAACAGAAAAAGAATACGCGTGGTGATTACTTTTTCCTTGTCAGGAGTGCCTGTTTGAGCTGTTGCACCAAAAGCCAGCAGTAAAAAAACAAGTATGGCGGATAGTTTTCTCATTTTCAGTAGTCGCCCAGCGTTTCAGTAAGTTCGCTTAGTGCCTTATTTTTTTGTTCATCACTGGGTGGAGAGCCGTGCCATTTGTGACTTCCTTCCATAAACGAAACCCCTTTTCCCATGATGGTGGTCATGAGAATTACAACCGGTTTGCCTTTGCCACTCAGTGCCTTGGCATTTTCCATGGTGTTCAGGATTTGTTGCATGTTGTGTCCATCCATTTCAAGCACAGTCCATCCGAAGGATGTCCACTTGGCCGCCAAATCGCCCAATGAAACAACTTCGTCAACAGGACCATCAATTTGTTTTCCATTGTAATCAATGGTGGCAATGAGATTGTCAACTTTTTTGGCAGCAGCAAACATAGCTGCTTCCCAGATTTGGCCTTCCTGCAGTTCTCCGTCGCCATGAAGGGTATAAACAAAAGTTTTTTCGCCGGATAATTTTTTGCCGAGTGCATTACCGATTGCAGCAGAGAGTCCTTGTCCGAGCGATCCGGATGCAATGCGCACTCCGGGCAGATGTTCGGCCGGTGTAGGGTGACCCTGCAGCCGGGAGCCCAGTTTTCGGAATGTCCCAAGTTCACTGATGGGGAAATATCCGGATCGTGCCAGCACACTGTACCAGGCCGGACTTATATGCCCGTTTGACAGAAAAAATACATCTTCGTTGGTTCCCTGCATGGAAAAAGATGCCGGGTTATGATTCATCACATTGTTGTACAATGCAACAAGGAAATCAGTGCATCCCAGCGACCCGCCCGGATGTCCGGATTGAACGGCATGCACCATGCGGATGATGTCGCGGCGCACCTGAGATGAAAATTTGTTCAGTTCTTCGACAGAAAGCATTTTTTTAGGTTCAAAGATAACTGAATATTCAATTCGTTGTGAAAAAAAATGTCCACATGTTTTTGTGAATAACAATATCTCAAATTTGCAGTGAATTAGACTTTTTAATAGTTTTTCATTATATTTGCAATTAAAATATCCATCATATGAAATATCTCATGGTTTGTCTGGGCAACATTTGCCGTACTCCTATTGCAGTTGGGCTGCTGCGCA
>DAOPKE010000074.1:0-13355 GCA_035390965.1 Bacteroidales bacterium
CTCAGAAATCAATTTCGAACCAAAACGTTTGTCCCGACTGCTTTATAGCTGAAACGCCCAGTATTTTCAAATAATTCAGCAGATGATTCATCCGAAAATCATCTTGTGTATGGTCGCCGAAACATAGTTTCAATTGCGAACTTTTTTTGATTGTCTGCAAAAATTTTGTTCGTTCCGATAATGTGGCCTGTGAAAATGATTTTCTGGTTTGACGCATCAGAATAATATTTTCCATTTCCTTTGTTATTTCATATCCCTGCTTGCGATTGAAGTCAATGGCTGTTTTGTTGTTTTTTAAAACATGAATCAACGTTTGTTGACCACCCAGCAGCAGATATCCTGATTCGGCTGCCAGCCACGAAGTCATGACCGGAACAAAACTTTGCAAAACTTCTTTGTCCCAAAAAAACACACCTGACTCTGATAAATCATTTTGATAGTCGATATTTTTTACGTTAATCATTCCGCGCGGTTTCTCATCATATTCAATAATCATAAAAATGTCAGTAGCCGGATTGAGCGAATGATACCAATGCATTTGCTCTTCGGGTGAAATAATTTTCTGATATATCATCCGGCTACGAATATAGTCGCTGTTGCGAGCTTTACGCACCATTTCAAGGTCTTCTTCATTCAGCGATCTGAGTCGTATGTTGTATTTTTCAATAATCATGCATCCTTAGTAGTTTTGCGCACATGATAGGGCAAAACACGGTTTCTGTTTCCGTGGATACGGTATAGATATTTGCCCAGAATGCCCATACCCAGCAGCATGGCCGATGCAGAAAACAACACCGCAACAATAATGGATGTGTAACCCATCGGGACTTTGAAAAACAGTTTTTTATACAGATAAAACATGCCAAAAACTCCGCTGATAAGCGATCCGGCAAATCCGATCATAGAAAGCAGGCGCAATGGAAATCCTGAATAGAACAACGAAATATTGATCCCCATTTTCAGCAGCAATTTGTTGCTGTAGCGGCTTTGCTTATTATTTCTGAAGTTTTCAAAAGTTTTGTAATGATATCGGTCAGTTATCGATGTGAGTATGTCATCAATAAAAATCACATCGCCCTCCGGATTCATTTCTTTTGCCAATGTAGCTGTCATTGCACGAAACGATGCACCGGCAATGCGTTTGCTTCCTACTGAAGAGCTCAGATAAAGCATATATCGTCCGATGGAACGTCCGATACCCGATTTTCTTTTAGCAGAAATTCCATAAGCCAAATCAAGGTTTTCGCTGAGCATAAAGTGCAGAAGTTGCATTGCCTGCTGCGGTGAATGTGTCAGGTCGTCATCGAGTGTGATGATAAAATCCCCTGTGGCCCGCTGAATTCCGCAAAGTGTTGCGTGGTGCTGTCCATAGTTGCGCATCAGGTCAAGACCATAAACAATTCCTTTGTGCTTTTCAGCCAGCTGGCAGATTGAATTCCATGACTCATCGGTGCTGCCGTCGTTGATAAAGATTATTTCTGCCAGACAGTGTTCATCAGAAATCGCTTTCAGTGCGAGTTTGACTATTTCCTCAAGGCAGTCCGGATTGTTATAAACTGGAATTACAAATGAAATTTTGCTGTTTTCCATCATAGGCCGGGAATATTGATATTGAATCTGCCTGCTTTGATTATTTGTCCGTTGATGGCTGCTGATTCATCGCTGAGCAGAAAAGCAGCCATTGATGCAATATGGTCTGCTGTATTGAATGCTTCCGGATGCATTTTTTTCATGCCGGCAATAAAATCACCCGACATTGTATTCCTTGCCTGATCAAGCATGGGTGATTCAACGTAGGTTGGCGAAATGCAGTTTGCTCGTATTTTTTTTGATTGCAGTTCATTCGACAGGGTAAGTGCAAATGATTCAAGTGCTGCTTTTGAAGCCGAATACACGGTGCTTCCGAAAAACGGATGCCGAACGGCTTCGCTGCTGATGAAAATGAGTGAGCTCCCCGGATTTATTTTTTTTTGCTTCAGCAATGCGGCTACAACCAGTACGGCGCCATTGAAATTGACTGCGAAGGTTTTCAGAATGTCGTTTTCGCGAATGTATTTTACCGGAATTGTTGGTGCGATGCCACCGCAATACACCAATCCGTCGATTTGTGGTGCTTCTGAAGCCAGCTTTTCGACATCGGTTTCGAAGGATACATCACAAGTGACATAAGGGAGCACGTGGCTGAGTTTTTTATTGATTTCAGATAATCTTGTCTCGTTGCGGCCGCTTAGAAATAATTGATATTTCCCATTCAGATTTTCTGCAATCCGGCAACCAATGCCCGATGTGGCGCCTGTAATCAATATTGTTTTTAGTTTATTCATGATATTCGACAATCGGTAAAATGAGTGCATTTTTTAAACTGACCCATGCTGAAGCCCAGGATAAACCAATGCCGAAGCCACTCAGAACAACATTGAGTGATTGCTGAATCGAGCTGTTCCCAATGGAATGACACATGGTAACAGGAATGCTGGCAGAGCTGGTGTTACCAAACAAATCAATGGAGTAAGGGCATTTTTCGGGCTCAATTCTGAGTTTTTTCCGGATGGTTTCAACCATGATGCGGTTGGCCTGATGAAGAAAAAACATGTCTGTTGTTTCGACAGATGCCGATGCTTGTCGCAGGATATTTTCAATCTGTGGAGGAACATTTGTAATGCTGAAATTAAAAACACGCAGGCCATCAAGTATCATTTGTGTGTCGTTGCGTTTGATTCCGCCAGGATATTCTTTATATTCAAAACTTTCAGCTGTGGCCATGTGGCGCGTTCCGCCTGCTTTTACATATAATGCATCAAACTGTTTCCCGTCGCTTCCGGTGCTGAAAATGGCCTCTGGAGCGTTTTCGCAATATTCTATGGCTGTAGCCGATCCGGCATCACCAAACAGCGGATATGTGCTTTTATCATGATACGACATATTAATGGAAGAAACGTCACCAGCCAGAAAAATCACACGACGGATACCTGTTGGATTTATCAGTGATGAAGCCACCTGCAGACCGACCACATATCCCGAACAACCCAGATTCATATCGAAGGCCATACAACTTTCGGGCAATCCGAGCCGGTGTTGCAGTATGATTGATGTACTTGGAATTACATAATCCGATGTTTGGGTAACAAATACCAATGCGTTTATGGTTGATGGATCCCATTCTAGTTTTTTCATCAGATGAACTGCCGCTTGAGCACAGAGATCCGATGTTACCACGCCTTTGCTCACCATTCTGCGTTCATGCACCCCTACGGTTTTCATAAAACCGGCGCGTTCGCTTTCGCTGATGAGTGTATAATCGGCAATGTGATCTACATTTTCCGGAACACATGCGGCTATGCCGGCTATGCGGATATTATTGATTTTTACATCAGCCATTGGCTATTTTGAGAGATATGATATTAAATAAATCCTGAATTGTAGTCGATTTCTGAAGGTCTTCAGCAGTGAGTGTTACACCATATTCCACATTGATCATGGAAAAAAGTACCAGTGCATTCACCGATGTCCAGTCAAAATGATCCCTGAATTTTGTTTCGGGCTTTACAGAACCCGGAACAACATCATCAAATTCGGATTCAATCCTCGAAATAAAGTCGCTTATGAGTAATTCCATGGCAGATACGGTAAAAAACAAAGATATAAAAAAAATCAGACTGATTTATTTCAGAGAAATCCAGTTTTCATTTGCAACGACTACATAAGGTCTGCAGCAAGGCAGCGTTTTCGTCTGAAATAGCGATGTCAATGGCATTGAAAATGGATTTGTCCTGAACTTTTTTAAAAATTCAAGTTCTTCAGAACTCAGCGTTATCTTTTCTGCCAACAGGTGAAGATTTCCTTTTTCATCCCTGCAAATCATCGACAGGGCATTGATTTCATCTGCAATTCTTTTTTCATCCGGCTGTGGATTGTAATAGTATCCGTTGGCCAGTTTGAAAACGTTCTTTTTATTTCCTGTCAGAAATAAAAATCCATCAGCATCAATGTAGCCCTCATCGCCGGTGTGAAACCAATTGTTGCTGTCGTCAATTTTTTCGATGGTCCCGTCTGGTAATATTATTCCGGAGCTGATTCCTGGCCCTTTTGCAAGAATTTCACCGTCGTCTGAAATTTTTATTGACATATGGTTAAGGGCTTTTCCTTTGCTGCCGGTGCGATGTGCACTTACAGTATTCAGCGTAAACACGCCCGTGGTCTGTGTGAGTCCGTAGCCCTCCATCAGAGGAAGAGAAGCCGCTTCGAATTTTTGCAGCAAATCAGACGGAATCATTGCGCCACCACAAATGATTATTTTAAGAGTGTCGCCGAGCACAGGTCTGATTGCTTCAGGAGGAAGTTCATCCAGTGTCGCCAGGGATCTGCCTTTCAGCAATTGAGAACAAGCTCCATCCACTTTTACGGGATACTGAAGCATGGAAGGAACAACCGCTACCGATGCAGCTTTCGAAACTTTTATCAGCCGCGATGGTAATAATATTTGTTGTGGACATTCAATGATGCAGCCCAGCAACTGATGTGTCAGTAAAGAAACACGTCCGTAAATTTTTGAAAACGGAAGTAAAGACAAATATTTGTCACCAGGGGTCAATGGTAGTTCTTTTCCTGCAGCAACAGCTGTTTTCAATAGATTATCATGACTGATTACAAATGGTTTTGGTCCGCAATCACGATGATATGAAAAAATGATTTCAGCCGGGTGATGTGGATCGACTTCTACGGCCTTGTTATCTGTAGAATTGTGAATATCGGAATCTTGAAAAAAATCATCCGATAAATCGGTGACAATTATTTGATTTGCTTTTGTGTCGGTTTGGTATTTTATATCGCGATGAACAATAAACAGATACTGTTCGAAATATTCTGCTGCCAATGAAATTTCATCGGCCATATGAAACGGAACATGAATGGCGCCACATCGCAGAATAGCCATATCAAGAGCTATCCAGTTTTTATCTGGCGGAAAAAGAGAAACAATCAGCGAATTTTTTTTTACACCTTGCAGTCGGAGCCATGAAGTAATGCGCAAAACTTTTTTGAGAAATAATGTATTTTCTGTTGCAACCTGGGGAATGTCAGCAAATTCGATTGCTATAAAATCGGCAACCAGACCTGCATGCAGAGGTATTTTGCTCATTGTTTCCGTTTCAGATTTTTTTGTTTTTGAACAGCTTGCCGATACAAAGTTATGTAATGTTGCGATTTTTCCTGATTGCCTTGCCGGGCATAATAATTCGACAGGTTTAGTAAAAGGGCCTGATTGTCGGAATTGCGTTTTGCAGCCATTTCCCAGTTTTCAAATGCTCGTGTTGTGTCTTTAAGACCAAGAAAATAATTGCCAAGATTAATGTAGGGAATATCGGATTCCGGGAATTTGCTTTTGATGCTTGTTTGTATTGTTAAAAATCCGGCAGTGTCATTTGAGTTCAGCATGGCCAGCCCTTTTTCGTTGTATGCCTTAATATAATCCGGATTTGAAACGATGGCTCTTTCAAAATACACGATGGCCGAATCGTAGTTTTTTTGTTGGTGGTAAACAAAACCAAGATTGTACAATGCTTCGGTGTAGTTGGGATTTAATGCCAGAGCTTTTTTGAAATCATGGATTGCTTGCGGGTTCTCTTTTTTAAACATGAAACGGAAAAATCCACGGCTGTTCCATATTACCGGATAGCGGTCGTATATTCCGATGGCGGTATTATAATAATGTTCGGCATCTGTAATATAGCGTGCATTGCGTTTTCCGAGTCTGGGGTCATTGATGGTTTTGTTTACTTCGGCGTGCAGGGTGGATGCGAGTAGAAAATTGGCCTTAAAGCTGTTTTCACAGTGTTTTATGTCGTTATAATAAAGTGTCAGGTGGTCTTTCCAAACACTGTTCCGGCTTATGGTTCGGGCTCCGTAAATAAATACCAGTCCAAGCATGATCAGTCTGATTCCTTTGTTGATGTTGATCCATGATACAACCGGTTTGTTTTCGTATCTGAAAAGTTTCAGAATAAACCATGCCACAGTCAGACAGAAACCTAGCGAAGCAGCATAGACATACCTTTCGGCAACGATTCCTACCGCAGGTTTCACAATATTCGAAAACATTGAGATGGCTATCAGATAAAACAAAATGGCAAACGATAGAGGATGTTTTTTTCTGAAATAAAGAATGGCAACAAACAAAAGTCCGATATGAAAAATCAATGAAATGATTGATATCAGATCAGGAAAGTGGGTGAGCGGAATAGTGTCGAAACCATAGTAGAATCGCAGTGGATAAGGGATAATAAGAATTCGCGCATAAAAGAGCAGCGCTACAAGGCCGGTTCCCAGCCGGTAAAAGATTCCGCGATGCTCGTAAATGGGATTTTCAAATCCATAAACAGCCCTGTGTGATTCGGCAAGAAACTGCGAGGGAGCCCAGCGCGCAATCCATGCTGCTGCAGCAATGAGTAAAAAGCCGGTCAGATAATATTTTAAATTTTTTATGCCGGCAAACCACATTATCAGCGGAATCAGAGCGACAAAAACAAGGGCGCTTGATTTCGAAAAATAGGCAATCAGAAAAACGGGAAATGACAGTGCCAGAAAATACCATTTTTTTGTATCACAATATTTCAATACCAGCCAGGCCGTCCAAATACTGAAAAGGAATGCCAGCAGTTCATCGCGGTTTTTCAGACTGGCCACCACTTCGGTGTGAATCGGATGTGCTGCAAAAATAATGGCTGTGAGAAACGGAAGCCAGGGGTATCTGAGGCCAAACAGCCGGTGAAGAAGTCTGAACAGGAGTAAAACTGTAATGACAAACAGCAGCACGTTGATGGCATGGCTGAGGTGCGGATTGTTTCCCCAGAGAAAGTATTCGGCTGCAAATGTTATTTTTACAACAGGCCGGTATTCAAATCTCGACTTTTCTGTAATGGAATAATGCGTTATGGCGATGTCGGATACAGTTTTAAAAAATCCCTGCTGAACATTTTCACTTGTACAGATTACATAGTCATCATCAAGAGCGTATCGGTTGCCTATGGTGTTTGCATAAAGCAAGGCACTCAGCAAAGCAATGACAAGGTATTGGGTTTTGATACTCATAGCGCAAGATTACGGCGAAGTTAGTTTTTTTTTGGATAAGTAGCGGTTTTTATATTTTTTGTATTTTTGTTTTCAAGAGATTGCCGGAATTTTTCTGGCACAGTTTTTTATAATGGCGGCAAATTTTTAAAACATTAAAAATCATGAAAAAATTCTTTGCACTGTTTGTGTTGGTATTTTTCGCAGGTCTGTTTTTAAACGCTCAGATTGTTTCATATACTGTGAAAACTTCGGCCAAATGCACTAATCTGACAGCCGGTTTTACTGTCCCTGCCGGTAAGGTTGCCAACATCAAAAGTCTCGATGTTGTTCCAACCTTTAAAAGTTGCAATACCGCAGCGCCTGATTTGAGTTCCATTGTTGTTTCAGTAAGAAGCACCCCTTTGACAAGTTCAACCAACAGAGCTTCAGAAACTTCATCATTGAAAAACAAAGGTGTTGTTGTTTATAAGAAAACACTTGAAAAAACAGGTCTTGTAACTGAGTCTGTTGATGCTACAACGGTGAAACTTCTCGAAGGCACCTACGTTATAGAAGTGTCTCCCAGTGCAGGAACCGAAGCGACATTAACCGTAGAGCTTTTTGATAATTAAAATATAAAATCAAAACCCCATGAAAAAAATCTTTTCTGCTGTATTAATGGTATTTGTTTTTGGTGCACTTGTTTTAAATGCACAGAATTTCAAATACTCAGTCAAGGCATCTGCTGACTGCACCAATCTGAAGGTAGAATTCACTGTTCCGACAGGCAAAGTAGCAAAACTGATGAGTCTGGACATTGTTACGAGTTTTGCAACATGCAATGTGTCACAACCTGCACCTACATACAATTATGCCGTTGTGTACAATAAGATTGGAAAAACTGAAAAAACCAAACAGTCTTTTTTGTATAAAAAAACCGTTACCTCAGCCGGTGCTGTTACCGAAAGCGTTCCTATTCAGGACGTAAAACTGAATCCAGGCGTTTACGTGTTGGAAATCAGCAGAGCTCCAAATCTTGAAGCGACATTGGAAGTGATGATTAAGTAATGTATTTCGAAATGGGAAGAACCGGCTCCGGCCGGTTTTTTTGTGCTCAGAGCATATCAATGGCACCTTTGCCTTCGCGGATTATTTCAATATCATCGCTGGTACAGTCGAGTACTGTGGATGGTTCAATGCCGCCGGAGCCGCCATCAATCACATAATCGACCAGATTTTCGTATTTTTCATAAATCAGCTCGGCATTGACAACATATTCCAGATAGTCGTCATCGTCGCTGTGAAGCGAGGTTGAGACCAGCGGATGCCCTAGTTTTGAGATGATCATTTGTAAAATCAGATTATCAGGAACACGAAAGCCAATGGTTTTTTTCTTGGATTCAAATATTCCGGGGACTTTGCTGCTGGCCGGGAGAATGAATGTATATGGCCCGGGCAGCACTTTTTTCATTAAACGGAAAATATGGTTGTTGATGGGTTTGGTGAATTCGCTCAGATTGCTCATACCATCTGTCAGGATAGAAAATTTAGCTTTATCTGTTCTGATGCCTTTGATTCTTGCAATCCTTTCTACTGCCTTGTGTTGATAGAGACTGCAGCCGATGGCATATACAGTGTCGGTAGGAAAAACCACAACTCCGCCCTGATTCAGGCTTTCGACAATTTGATGGATATATTTCTCCTGCGGATTGACAGGATGAATTTCGAGTAACATTTATTTCAGTGAGTTTTTATAATCTTCCATAAATTTTGCCAGACCTATTTCGGTAAGCGGATGATGGAATAATTGTTCAATGGTTTTGAAAGGGCAGGTGACTACATTGGCACCATATTCTGCACATTGCACAATATGCATCGGATGGCGCAAACTGGCGGCAAGAATCTGTGTTTCGTATTCCTGCATGCTGAAAATATTGACCATTTGGGCTATCAGAGCCATGCCGTCGGCCGAAATGTCATCGAGGCGCCCAACAAAAGGCGATACATATGTGGCGCCCGCTTTGGCAGCCAGAATCGATTGTCCGGCACTGAACACCAATGTACAATTTGTTTTGATTCCTTCACCTGAAAGGTGCTTCACCGCTTTGATTCCGTCTTTGGTCATCGGAACTTTTACCACTATATTTTTATGCAGTGATGCGAGAATTTCAGCTTCGCGCATCATTCCGTCGAAGTCAAGCGCAATCACTTCGGCGCTTACGTCGCCATCGACAATATTGCAGATATCGACATAATGTTTCAGAATATTGTTCTGCCCTTTGATGCCTTCTTTGGCCATCAGACTGGGATTAGTGGTCACGCCATCGAGGATGCCCCAGTTCCGGGCGGTTTCGATTTCTTTTAAATTCGCAGTGTCAATGAAGAACTTCATGATTCAATTTGAAAATTCGGTGATTTGAAAATTTGAAAATTAAAAGGATACTTTTACCTGTCACCCTTAATTTCTTTCATCTTTTGCCTTTTATCTTTTATCTTTTAGTACTTGCTTGGTTGCTAAAAATAAAAAATGGGTAAGTTACCTGCATCACACCGCTACAACCACTTACCCTTGCTTCCTTCCGAACCTGGGGGAGTTCGCGGGAGCTGGTTGTACAGGACTTACCCACTGCAAAAGTAATCATTCCTTTTGAAACAATGGTGTTTTCCTGAAAAAAATGATGTTTATTTGCATAAAATATTTTCTGTCAAAAAATTATCCGATGAAAATTCTGTCATCAATTTGTTTTGGAATATTGTTTTTTTGCATGATAAATGTTGTTGCACAAACGACTTTTACGGCTTATGACCGCAGTTCAGCCACAGCAAAAGATGCATGGGATCAGTATTACAAAAATGGTACTGCACCTGATGTTGCTGCATTTGATGAAAAAAATCCATTTGATCGTTCATTGAAATTTCTGGTGGCTGCCAGCATGCATATTGTTGCCGATTCTACCGTTAAATGGACTGTTGCGTCGGTGCTGGCCTGCCGTGATCATCTCGACACACTTCCGTTTATCATTCCGGTTGAATTACAGCAAAGATTATCGGTCAATTGCAAAAATGGCCGCGAGCAGCTACTCGATGGATTGATGCAATTGTATTATCTGGCTCCCTGGCAATGTGCTTATTTTATTAAAGAAAAAGAAGCATTATGCCGGCAGAACTCAAATGAAAAAATATTGGCATTCTCTTTACTGAACCGGGCTCTTTTGTATTCCGAAGTGCTTGGTAAGCCCGAACGCGCATTGCCACTGATTGATTCGGCCATTGTCATCTGGACAAAGTTGGGTGATCATTCACAACTGGCCAACAATCTCAAGGCACGTGGTATTGTATTTCTGAGAATGAAAAAATTCAGGGAAGCTGAAAGAGAAATTAAATCCGCGATGGCGTTGTATAAAAAGAGCGACACTCAGTATGGGATATCCTCATGTCAGCTCGATCTGGTGTTGATTTTCGCACAGTCAGGCGAACCGGATTCGATGAAGAAATACGATCAGTTGTGCCGGCCGGGATTTGAAGCGCTGGACACTATGCGGTTGTTTGTGCTGAACACCAATCGCCTGGCTGCATATCAGACAGCCAATCAATACAGCATCCGCGACATTGCGAAGCAGAATGCGGGCTTGCTTTTCAGCTCACAGTTTCATCCGGCCATGGTGATTGATTATTATAAGTATTCCATGAAGGCATTTACGTTTTTTGGCGAAACGGCGCTGCTGAAAAAATACAATTCAGAATACGCAAACATGCAGCAGGAGCTTTTGAAACAGGGATACTGGCCGGGGTTGTTTAAATAAGGCGTAAGTCGATAGGCATAAAGATCAATACATCTTGAGTTGAAAGTTCGGAAAGTTTAAAGTTATAAAGGCGATGTAAAAGCACAGGGCATGGAGCAAGGAGCATGCAAAGCTTCGCGCTCGCGCTGTATTTGACAGATGGAGTACAACGCACAATGCGTTATTTAAATGTGCCGAAGGCAAAAACAAAGCTACGCAGTACCTATGAAGGGGCTGCAGCGCAGCCCAACAATAATAGACTTGGGCAGAAAGCCCCAGGTTCAAGGTGTGCGACCTGTCACGTATTACGTGAAGCACCTTTGAGTTGATAGGTCATGCGTCGGAGACGAGTTGTAAACAATGCACAATTTAAAACACAAAACACAAAAACAAGAGCTTAGAGATGTCCCTGATGCTGAATAATTTCAAAAAACAATTATGTAAAATTGATTTTATATTTTTGTGAAAGGAATACGGAGCATTTGAAATCAGAACAAATATGTATGAATAATCAACTGATAATTCTCATAGTTTTATTTGTGTACCTTGTAATATCGGCATATTCCGTACTCTGGATTTCACGGAACAAGCTGTTGGAACGGGCGCAGAAAATCCGGAACATTTGCATTACACTGTTGTTGCCATTCTGGATTATCATTGTGCGGTCGGCATTAAAGCCATTCAAGTACAAAGAAACCAATGACCGCGGCTGGATCAGGCAGGAACACGAAGGCAGTGTACGCGGAACCTGGATTGGAGGCATGTTTAATCAATCCGGGAAATAGCATTAAAAATAGATGTGAAAAAATCCAAATTCAGGCAGAGAATATGAAATATGAATTTTTAAATTCTCCGTATAAAAATGTATATATTTGTTTATTTTTACGCCAAGAAATGATTTATCGTTAACCAACACGGGAATATGAGCAGCATAAAATTATTTGATGAAATGCAAATCAGAGTTGTATGGAGCACCACTAAACAAAAATGGTATTTTGCGCTTTCTGATGTGGTTATAGCTCTGACAAATACTGTTAATGTGAAACAGTATATCAAATATATGAAAAAGCGCGATAAGGAGCTTGCGCAGAACTGGTATCAGTTTGTTACATTGATGCCTGTTGAAACACCTGGGGGACTGCAAAACATGAAATGTGCCAGCAAAGATCAATTATTACGCATCATTCAATTAGTCAGGTCGAGTAAAAAACAGAAATTTAAAATTTGGCTTGCAAAGGTTAGTTCTCAGAAAAAGAACAAATGATACCCGATCGAACTGAAACACAGTTTATAACAGCGCCCATGCGGAGTTTGAAGCAGCATGCGGTGGAGTTGAACAGCTGTGTGTTTTATGGAAAATGGCATTGGTTCTGGGGCTACTGGGATGCTTTCAGTTGGGTGTATGGACTTTCGGAAGAGGAAATCCGGGATTTCATGAACAGATATCAGCATGCCAGAGACAACATACAGAATATTATTTCTGTTATGGAAAACGGCAGGTTAAAAGATAAGCTGACAAGTGAATATCGTTTTTTCCCGGAATCGAATGCCGGACAATATGTCAATAGCCATTGGTATCTCTGGCTGTTTTTCATTCTAAGTCCAATAAAGAAAATCAGAAAAACCCATCAGTTCAAACGCTTTCTTGATGATATAGCGAGTACATCGGAGCGGATGATCAATTACACTGAAAACGCTGCGTGGCTCGAAATGGTTCCGGAGAAAGAGGATCATGGATTGTAATGAGTAATGAATGCAGGGTGATTCCACAAAAAACTCTCAGAATTTTATTGATAAGTGTTGATAATATACCAATAATTGGTATATTTGCAAAAACAACCGGAAAATGGGAAAAAATACATCGATATTACTGGGCGATTATTTTGAAAAGTATGTGAATGAGCAGCTGCGTACGGGAAAATTCGCTACAGTAAGTGAAGTGATACGAGCGGCTTTGCGGTTGATGGAAAGCGAAGAAAATAAATCGAAAACATTGGTGAAGGAATTAAAGGCCGGCGAAAGAAGCAGGAAAGTAAAAAACTTCGACCGGGCCGAAAACCTGAAAAAACTTCATGCTGAAAACACTGTACGATGAAGTACGAAATCAGCGAAAAAGCGATTGAAGACATCAACCAGATTTGGTTGTATACTTTTGAAAACTGGCCACAGGAGCAGACCGACAGATATTATAATCAGATTTTTGACGAAATTGAATTTATTGCCGCCAATTTCGAAGATGGCCGATCAATGGAACATATCCGTAAAGGGTATCGTGCAGGTAAAGTGAAATCGCACCTGATATTTTACCGGAAGTCGAAGAAAAATGTTGTCGAAATTATCAGGGTGCTGCATCAGCACATGGATATTGAGAATCTGATGAGTGAATGATCTGTTAAAAGTAATATTTAAAAGCTGGCTAAAAAATAATGCCGCAGGAAAAAACACTTAATCAGAAATTCATAAACATCAGTCAGGGCAAACGCATCTAAATTTCAAGAAGGCTAAACAAATATTCATTTGACCATC
>DAOPKE010000075.1:0-13216 GCA_035390965.1 Bacteroidales bacterium
ACTGATTTTAAATTGCACATAAACATCTAATTTCTATTTTTACATAAAAAAGTATATGAAAAAGAGTTTTCTTTTCATAACAATGCTGTTTCCATTAATTCTTCAGGCGCAAATTTTAGGCCCGGAGGCATTCAACAGCGACATACTCGTTCATGGGACATCAGCGGCAAACACTGTATGGTTTGCTCCTGAATACAATCCACCGATAGCTTACATTTCAAGCGGCGGATGTCCGGGTGGTCGAATCGGCTATTCCGGATCATGGAATAGTTATTGGGGCAATTTTGTACGACTTCCACAAATCAATGCATCCGGGCTCGATAGCATCAAACTGACATTCGACGTTTCTCACTCCTACTTTGCAGCTCACACCGATGATTGGTGCCGCTTTTATGTCTGGGCCGACGGTGCATATAGAAAAATTGTTTCAGCAGTCAGAATTAATGGCAGCAATGTATTATATGATTCAGGTGCAAACGGCAAAGGTTTTAAATTCACTGAAACACGCTCCTGCGCTGCCACCGAAATAGTCTTCGACCTGAGCACCATCATCGATAAAACGTCCATTCTGATTTTTCTCGAGCCCAGCTGCGGATACGACAACAGCAACACATTTTATGTTTATTTCGACAACATTTCAATCGTAAATGCAGGTACAACGACATTTTCGGTTAACTGCACTCCGGATACCGCATTTTGCATTGACCATCCGGCATGGATATTAAACGGATGCACTCCTACAGGAGGCATGTACAGCGGAAATGGAGTTTCAGGTGGTGTATTCAGTCCGGCTATGGCTGGTGCAGGGACACACAGCATTAAATACAAAGCCAACGACGGAATGACCACCGACAGCTGCTATTTCAATATCACCGTAAATCCGGTTCCAGTGCTGAATATCACAGTTGCACCCAATGATACATTGTGTTATGGGATCCCGCTGACGCTGACTGCAAGCGGAGCTCAGACTATTCAATGGAGCAACGGCGTTCAGAACGGCATTGCATTTATTCCTGATACGCAGCCATACATTGTGATCGGCACCGACGCAAACGGCTGCCAGAGCGATTCTGCAATAGATATTGTTGTAAATGCCTTACCGTCTGTAACTTTAAATCTGCCCGATGACTCAGTCTGCGGCTATTCTATGCCGGTTTTTCCAACCTATCCCTTGTCAGGCGGACTGCCTGCAGGCGGCATTTACAGCGGCAACGATGTTTCAGGTTCAAACCTGATCGGAGATGTTGTAATGGGTAATCACTACAGTGTGGTTAACTACACATTTACTAATAATCATGGTTGTTCAAACTCAGCAACCGATTCAATTTACCTGTACAATTGCGATACTGGCTTCCCGGAAATGCAGGATTTATCCGTTTGTATTTATCCGAATCCGGCTGCAGATGCTGTTTACATCATTCATAACAACAGTATCAACCATCTCGAAATTGTCAGCGTTGATGGAAAAATGGTCTGGTCAACTTTTGTGAATCCTGAAAGCAATACAACTACAGCTGATATTTCAGAACTGGAGAAAGGAAGCTATTTTTTGCGCTGGAGAAGCAAGGATGCAGCGGGCGCTATTTCTTTTGTGAAAGAATAGGAAACTGTTTCTTCTCTAATTTTAATAACTTTGCAACTTGATTATGTTGACAAAGTTGAATACCTATCTCATCCATATCAAAGGCCTTGTGCAAGGCGTCGGTTTCCGGCCCTTCATATTTCGTGTTGCATCAGATTTTAATTTGAACGGCGAAGTGGAAAACCGCAACGACGGCGTTTTTATTAAAATTAATTGTGATGAGAAAACGCTGGAAGCTTTTGTGAGTGCAGTTCGCAATACCGCTCCCCCGGCCTCTTCCATCGAATCGATCGAAACAATACAAACCGAATTTATTGATTTTTCTGATTTTCAGATTGTAAAAAGCAATACGGTTTCCAATCGTGTAACTGAGGTCAGTCCTGATATTGCGGTGTGTGATGATTGTCTGCGCGACATGAAAACACAACCAAACCGCATCGACTATCCTTTCATTAACTGCACCAACTGCGGGCCGCGCTTCACTATCATAAAAGATCTGCCCTACGATCGGGAGAAGACTACGATGCGTGAATTCATCATGTGCGGCGACTGCCGTACAGAATACACCGATGTGCGCGACCGCCGCTTTCATGCTCAGCCCGTGGCTTGCTCGGTGTGCGGACCTGAATACACCTTGCATTACGAAGGCAAAACAATAAAAGGAATTTCAGAAATCCTGAATCAGTTGGGAAAACTTTTTCACGAAAAAAAAATAATAGCTATCAAAGGGATCGGCGGCTTCTTTCTGGCTTGTGATGCGCTCGACGAAGAAGCTGTACAGCGACTGCGAAATCTGAAAAACAGAGAAGGGAAACCTTTTGCTGTTATGTTTTCGTCGCTGCAAAAATTAAAGGAATATGCATACGTCGACGCAGTCGAAGAAAAATCACTGACATCGCTCAAACGCCCGATTGTACTGCTGAACAGCAAAAAGGAACTGGCTCCTTCGGTCTGTGTCGGATTCGGAACAGTAGGCGCGATGCTGCCTTACATGCCACTGCATTATTTGCTGTTTGAAAAAACAAAGCTTGAAGTGATTGTTCTCACCAGCGGCAATATCTCCGATGAACCGATCATTACTGATAACTCCGACGCGCTGAATATTCTGACCAAAGTGGCCGATGCTGTGGTGACCTACAACCGCGATATTTACAACCGCGCCGATGATTCAGTGGTGACCGTTGTCAATGACAAAGAGCGTATAAGTCGCCGCTCGCGCGGTTATGCGCCGACCCCCATCAACCTGAAACTCAATGTCGATGGCATTCTGGCCACCGGAGCCGAATTGGTAAACTGCTTTGCCATCGGCAAACACGATCAGGCCATACTGAGCCAGCATATCGGTGATCTGAAAAATATGGAGACCTACGCATTTTACAGCGAAAGTCTTAAACGCTACAAACAGATTTTCCGCTTCGAGCCTCAGGTTGTGGTGAGCGATCTGCATCCCGACTACCTGTCGACCCGCTATGCAACAGAAAGCGGACTCGCGCATGTAAAAGTGCAGCATCATCACGCGCACATTGCATCATGCATGGCCGAACACGGACTGAATGAAACGGTAATCGGCATCAGCTTCGACGGTACTGGTTTGGGCGACGACGGCCATATCTGGGGCGGCGAGTTTTTGATTTGTGATTTAAATAAATATAAAAGATTCAGCCATTTCGGATATATTCCAATGCCAGGCGGAGACAAGGTTACAAAAGAACCGTGGCGCATGGCGGTCTCCTATCTGTATCACTTTTTTGGAAACGAATTTCATAATTTCAAACTGCCTTTTCTACGCCATATTGCACCTGTAACATTGGAAATGCTGTGTCAGGCCATCGATAAAAAAATCAACACACCCCTTACTTCAAGCTCCGGCCGTTTGTTTGATGCAGTTGCCGCACTGATCAATCTTTGTCCGGTGAGTCAATTCCATGCCGAAGCACCCATGCGGCTTGAGTCAGTCATTGATAAAAGCGTTGACGATTCATATCCATTTGCCATTAACGGAACAATGTGCTTTGAACCTACATTCAGAGCCATTCTTCAGGACATGAAAAAGCAAACAGGTATTCCGGTCATTGCTGCAAAATTTCACAATATGATTGTAGCAGCCACAATCGAAATGGCCTCAGCAATGAAAAAAGAATGCGATTCCAATAAAGTTGTTTTGTCCGGCGGGACATTTCAGAATAAATATCTGCTTGGAAAACTTGAGCACAAACTGGCTAAACAAGGATTTGAAGTCTTTACACATCAGCGCATCCCGACCAACGACGGTGGCATTGCGCTGGGGCAGCTGCTGATTGCAGCAGCGAGGCGCTAGGTAATAACCCGAGGATGTCTCAAATTTTCATTGGCGGAGCAAAAACAACATTCCATTCCCGCTGATGGCGGAATAAACTCCCGAAAGCGACGAAGGAGATGAAGGTCATGGAACCGTTGTTTTTGTTATTGTTACGACGGTTCCATGTCCGCCAGCCATGTGCTGAGCCTGACGAAGTATGGCGGACGGTGGAATGTCGTAACAATTAGCCGTTTTGAGACATCCTCGTGGAAAACAATTTCTTACTACCTTTGTACCTTGAATTAAAATGAGATTGATATGTGTCTGAGCATTCCCTCCAAAGTGATTTCAATCAACGGTGATATGGCCATTGTTTCGGTCGGCGGCACCGAATATGAAGCTTCATTGCAGCTGTTGACCGATGTGAAAGTCGGCGATTACATTTTACTGCACACCGGCTTTGCCATTCAGAAAATCAGCGAAGAAGAAGCAATTGAAACCCTCAAGGTTTTTGAGGAATTCGATGATCTCAACGAACAGATCAAACCCGAACTGGATATCTGATTTCACTGTCTTTTCTGACTCTGCCTGTTGTGAACAATGAGATTGTCATATTTCAACCTGATGAAAAGTCTTCCCGGCTTGAGGTGCGACTTGAGAATGAGACTGTGTGGCATACACAGACTCAGATGGTTGAGCTGTTTGAATCAACAAAGCAGAATATAAGTCAGCATATAAACAATATTTTTAAAGAAGGTGAACTTTCTGAAAATTCAACTATCAAGGAATACTTGACAGTTCAAAATGAGGGATTGAGGAAAATAAACAGAACTCAGATTGCTGAACTGTTCATCAGAGATGTAAAAACCATCGGGAAACATATTAACAATGCTCTAAGTGAAGAGTTATGCGATTTTCAAGTTGTCGCAAAATTTGCGACAACTGCATTTGGTAGCGAAAATACCTTCATGAAAGGTTTAAATTATGTCCTATTAAGAATTAGATGCCTTTTTGGATTTAACATTATGCCGCAATTTAATAATACGTTAGTTATTATATGAACAATGAAATAATTCTATATCAGCCTGATGAAAAGTCATCCCGCCTCGAAGTAAGGATTGAGAATGAGACTGTATGGCTTACTCAGGCACAGATGGTTGAGCTGTTTGAATCAACAAAGCAGAATATAAGTCTTCACACAAACAACATCTTTAAAGATCATGAAATAGAGGAAGATTCAGTTGTCAAGTATTCCTTGACAACTGCTGCTGATGGAAAACGTTATAAAACAAAGTATTACAATTTAGATGTTATTATTTCAGTTGGTTATCGTGTCAAATCACAGCGCGGAACCCAATTCCGCATCTGGGCAAACAAAGTGCTGAAGGACTATCTGCTGAAAGGTCATGCCATCAATCAGCGATTTGAAAGAATTGAAAACGATATCCATTTTCTGAAAAACAAAACCGACGAATTCGACCTGCAGATCAGAACCAGCCTGCCCCCCAATGAAGGGATTTTCTTTGAAGGAAAAGTCTTTGATGCTTATGTTTTTGTAGCAGGACTCATTAAGTCGGCAAAAAAATCCATTGCTCTAATCGACAACTACGTGGATGAAAGCGTACTCACAATGCTCTCAAAACGCAAGTCCGGTGTAATATGCGACATTTTCACATCACACACAGGCAATCAACTTATGCTTGATGTTGAAAAGCACAATGCTCAGTATTCTGAAATCGCGCTGCATCAGTTTTCCATGTCGCACGATCGTTTTCTGATTCTCGACAACAGCATTGTGTACCATATCGGTGCATCCTTAAAGGATCTTGGAAAGAAATGGTTTGCGTTTTCAAAAATCGGAATCGATGCAAACGAAATGCTGCAAAAGCTCCGAAAAGACTCAAAAAAAGTAAGTAAAAACAAAAAATGAAATACATCGACGAATACCGCGACAAGGAACTGGTGGACAAACTGGTGCATCAGATCAGGACCATCAGTAAAAAAGACATTGTGCTGATGGAGGTCTGCGGCGGCCACACATGGGCCATTCAGAAATTCGGCATCCCTTCGCTGATGCCCGCAAATGTACGTCTGATCTCAGGTCCCGGCTGTCCGGTCTGTGTTACCGACCGTCGCTTTCTTGATCATGCCATCGCGCTGAGCCGCATTCCGGATGTCATTATCACCACCTACGGTGATCTGATCCGAGTTCCCGGCTCCACATCATCTCTTGCAGGTGAAAAAAGCAAAGGCGCTGATGTCCGCATCGTTTATTCTGTTTTGGATGCACTGAAAATTGCCAAAGAAAATCCTACAAAAAAAGTGGTCTTCCTGGGTGTCGGTTTCGAAACAACAACGCCTCCAAGCGCGGCCGGACTCATCAATGCAAAAAAAGAAAACCTGAAAAATTTCTTTTTGCTGAGTTCGCATAAAATCATGCCGCCCGCTATGGGAGCGCTGATTGACGAAGGTGTTGCCATCAATGGTTACATCGCTCCCGGCCATGTAAGCGTAATCACCGGAACAAAAATATTCGAAGCGCTTCCATCCAAATACCACGTGGGCTGCGTCGTTTGCGGCTTCGAGCCGGTCGATATTCTGCAGACCATTTACATGCTGATCAAACAGCACGAGGAGAATGATTACAAAGTCGAAATTCAGTACCGCCGCGCCGTTACACCCGAAGGCAATGTGAAAGCACAGGAAGCCATGCAGGAAGTTTTTTCGCTGCGTGATGAATGGTGGCGCGGCCTCGGAACCCTTGCCAACAGTGGCCTCGGCGTGAATGAAAAATATGCGGAATTCGATGCAGAGCGCATGATTTCAGTAGAAGTTGAGCCAACGCGCGAAGACAAAGGCTGCATCTGCGGCGAAATTCTCAAAGGCCTCAAAAAACCGAACGACTGCAAACTGTTCGGAACGGCCTGTACAACATCAAACCCGGTAGGTGCCTGCATGGTTTCGCACGAAGGCGCCTGCAATGCTTACTTCAGATTCAACAAATAATGGAAAAAAATATTTTACTCGGACACGGAAGTGGCGGACGTTTGTCGCACGAACTAATCGAAAAGATTTTTTACAAACATTTCAGCAACCCTGTACTCGGCCAACAGAGCGATTCTGCAGTTGTTCCTTGCGAAGGGGAAATGCTGTCGTTTACTACGGATTCGTATGTGGTTACTCCGGTATTTTTCAATGGAGGCAACATCGGAAAACTTGCTGTTTGCGGCACTGTGAACGATCTCGCAGTATCCGGTGCAACACCGAAATATCTCAGCTCAGCATTTATTATCGAAGAAGGTCTGTCTGCTGAAGAACTGGAAACCATTGTTGCCACCATGGCTGAAGAAGCCCGGAAGGCAGGTGTGATCATCGCTACAGGCGATACCAAAGTGGTGAATAAAGGTCAATGCGACAAAGTTTTTATCAATACAGCCGGCATTGGTTTCATCAAATCCGAACACAAGTCAATCGGAACAGGAGAACTGATCCGCCCGGGCGATAAAATTCTGATCAACGGAAGCATTGCTGATCACGGTATGACCATTATGGCTGCACGCAATTTCGGCAATTTCAATACCGACATCAAATCCGACTGTGCCGCGTTAAATCATATGATCCGCGCGATTCTCGATGCCGGCTGCAAAGTGAAATTCATGCGCGATGCCACGCGGGGTGGTATTGCGACTGTTCTTTGCGAAATGGCTGAACACAATAACACCGGAGTACACATTCACGAAGAAGCCGTTGTCATTAACGAAAACGTGCGTGGTATGTGCGAACTGCTGGGCTTCGATCCATTCTATGTCGCCAACGAAGGAAAAGTCATCATTGTTGTGGATGCTTCAGATGCAGACAAAGCTTTGCAAATAATGAAAAACAATGAGTTTGGAAAAGAATCAACCATCATTGGCGAAATCACCGAAGAACACAAAGGAAAAGCTGTGTTGAAAACCAGCATCGGCGGTACCCGCATCATTGATATGCTTGCCGGCGAACAGCTGCCGAGGATCTGTTAAAAAGGATGCCTGATTTTTTAATTAGATTATTAAAATATAGTTCAGAAACAGGCTAATAAAGTGCTTGCTACTGAAATATTTTTTTAAATTATTTTTATTTTTACATTTGTATTAGAAAACATATAAGTTGCATGAAAAACAAATATCTCAACTACGTATCTGACAAACATTTGCTCAAATGTATTGAAGAATTACACCATGCCTATTTGAAAGCAAAAAACAACATTTCAAAAAAGACTTTCTATTTGAATAAGGTTGATACTATTAAACTCACTTTTGATGCTAAATTCAACAGTATTACAGAAGAAAATCTTATCCAGTCCGAGATATTAAGACAAATAGATAAATCCATTAATAATTCAATTGGAACTTTTCATGAGAAAGTATTAGGAGGCATCAAAGGTTACGAATCAGGAAATCTAAGCGGTTATGATATTAAAGCAAATGACGATACTCTTTTTGCTGATATTAAAAACAAACACAATACAATGAATAGTAGTGCTGCGGAAGCACTGTTTCAGAAGTTAGCCCGGTACGCTGATGATTATAAAAAAGCTAAATGTTATTGGGTTCAAATATTGGCAAAGAGTAGTTTCTGTGAATTATGGAGTGGTGATATTAACGGAAAAGAATATAGCCATAGCAGGGTATATAAGATTTCCGGAGATCAATTTTATCATTTATTATCAGGAACTCCTGATGCGCTTTACCAACTATACAAGGTAATGCCAATTGCAATAAATGATTATTTAAAAACAGTTGACAACAATTTGGAAGTATCTGAAAATTCAGCGTTAGATGAAATAAAAAATGGCATTAATAAAAGCAATAGAAGTATCTTAGACCAAATTACTTTTGAAAACTATAGTTATTACCTTGGCTTTGATAAACTATAGTATTGGTTCAAAAAGTTGACAATTGAATACCCGACTTCTTTTGCTAGATTTACAGGCACAGCATTGCCAATCTGTTTATACTGTTGAGCCAAAGAACCTGAAAAATCCCAATCATCAGGAAAAGTTTGTATTCTTGCATATTCTCTAACGGTGAAAGGCCTGGTTTCATCAGGATGGCACCTTTCTGTTTGTTTTTGTGCTGGGCTACATGTTAGAGTCAGGCAAGGCTCGTCCCAGCCTATTCTCCTTGCCATTCCAGTTTTTCCTCCTCCAAGATGAAAGCTACCTCCCATAAACTCCTTTTGAATATTTAGTGGTAAATCTCTCCAATAACCTTTTGGAGGAACTAAATCTAATACGACTTTTTTACTTTGTGGATACGTGGCTCCTTTTGATTTTGGTACGTCCGTTTCAAATAGTTCACCTGCTTTTAGAGCATCTTTGAGAGTGTAAATCTTTTTATATGGTTTAGGGTATTCAAATTTAGCATTAATATCTTTTCTGATTCCAACTAATATTAACCGTTCTCTTTTCTGAGGTACACGATAATTTACAGCCTTTAACACCTGAATAGGCAAAACATTATACCCAATTTCATCCAATATAGAGATCATCCCTTGAAGTGTTTTTCCATTTTCGTGGCTTAATAGGCCACGCACATTTTCACCAATACAAATTGGAGGATTCACCTCTTTAACTACTCTGGCAAATTCATAAAACAGAGTTCCTCTTGCATCATTAAGCCCAAGTTTTTTCCCGGCATAACTAAATGCTTGACAAGGAAATCCACCAGTCACAACATCGACCTTGTTGAAATATTCGCCAAAAGAGAAATTTTTTATATCCCCTTCTAACACATTCCATTTCGGTCTATTTTCTCTTAAAGTTTGACAAGCCCATTTATCAATCTCATTCAAAGCGACACATTTTAGACCAGCCTTTTCCATTCCAACGGCTAACCCGCCAGCACCAGCAAACAATTCTATGACTGTATAGTGATTTTGTGCAGCAACTTGGTTCACAATAATATCTTCCGCTTCACTCTTTACAAAATCAGTGAACAACATTTCAACTTGTTCACGCTTATAAACTCTGTAGTTACTTATTGGCTCGCGTACTGCGGACAATTTCCCTTCTCTATCCCATCGACGAAGAGTTTCTTTGCTTTTGCCAATGAGTTCAGCAGCTTCTGAAAGTGTTAAATATTCATTCATAACCAAATTGTTTAACCTTACACAATGGTTACAAATTTACAACAAAAAAAAATACAATTCGGAAAAATTAAAAATTTTCAGGAAAACTCTAAAAACTATTACGCAAATGATTATGAATTAATTTAACAACTGTGTTGATCAGTAACTTTATAAAAAACACTTGAATTCTTCACAATTAGCCGGCGAACAGCTGCCGAGAATCTGTTAATACAAAAGATAAAAGGATAAAGACAAAAGGAAATACAATATTCCACTTACTGCAAAACTTTTATCTTTTTACTTTTGTCTTTTATCTTGCGCATTTGTCTTGCGCATTAGTCTTGCGCCACTTCGGCAAGCTCAGTGCGGCGCTTTTGTCTTTAATCTTGAAATGTGTCTTTTAGCTTTTCTTCGAATAAAATTTCGAATCACCCCACTCGCTCCAGCCGACTTCGCAATCGGCGCTGATAATGAGCTTTTCGATGGTGTTTTCCACCTCATCGGGCTCGTCGTGAAGGCCCGGTTTTCCCTCGTACAGATTGTATTCCTGCTTGAAAGAAACCGGAGTAATATTTGGCATGATTACATTGGCGCCCGCTCTGAGACCCAGTTCACGGCCATGTGCATCAAGAGTCTGCAGCGCCGTGGTTGATGCAATGTTTATTGTAGGCCGCATCAGGCGCAGAATTGCAATCATTTTCAGCGCAAGCTCCATGCGTTTTTCAACTGGGAGTAATGAATCTTTGTATTGATACAGGGGTGTTTCGGCATGCTCAATGTATGGACCCATTCCAACCATGACAACTCCCGAATTCCGGATGAACAATAAATCATTGGCCAGGTCGTCGATGGTTTGAAAAGGCAATCCGATCATAACCCCTGTCCCCGCCTGATAGCCAATATCGACAAGCGTTTTCAGACATTTTGTCCTATTTTCAAAACTATGATCAGCAGGATGAAGTTTGGCATACAACTCCGGGTTTGAAGCTTCGATGCGCAACAGATAACGCTGAGCACCCAAACGAAACCATTCGCGATAGACCTCTTCGCTCTGTTCGCCGCAAGAAAGTGTAATCCGAAGATTATTTCCGGTGGCGTGATGAATTTTCTGAATCAAAGAAGAAACATGCGATGTAAACTCTTTATCGCAACGCTCGCCAGATTGCAGCACAATGGAGCCATATCTGTGATTAAGCGCATACTGAGCGGCTTCTACCACTTCATCATCGCTGACCTGATAACGGACAGCATGGTGATTACCAGCACGAATACCACAATAGAAGCAGTTTTTCGCACAACGATTTGAGTATTCAATTAACCCACGCAAATACACTTTATTTCCGATGGTATTATCGCGTGTTGCACGGGCTTTTTCCAGCAATTGCTGAATCTGCTTCTCATCCTCGAGCAGAAGAAGTTGTTTGATTTTTTTAAAATCAAGGTTGCCACTAAAAACACCGTCAATCATGTTTGCAAATTTACTGTTTTTCGCAGTCATTACTGCAGAAGGGCTGCAGTGCCCGCTCGAAGATACCGTTCAGATATGCTATCGCCATGCCGTAATTAGTTATGGAAACCTCTTTATCCGTAAATGGCTTTAGTCTGTTCAGCACCTGCTTGCGGGTCACCATGCAGCCTCCGCATTGTATCACCAGCTTGTAGTCCTTACAATTGTCCGGCAAATCACCAAGGCCGGATATCGTGGTAAAATACAGTTTTTTTCCTGTGAATTTCGAAAGCCACATCGGAATTTTCACACGTCCGATGTCATCGCAGCTGATGTGATGAGTGCAGGATTCAAGAATCAGAATCTTATCGCCATCCTGCAATTCATCAATGGTTCGGGTGCCTTTGATGTAGTTTTCAAAATCTCCTTTTATCCTCGAAAACACAATACTGAAACTTGTCAGCAGAATGTCTTCGGGTACAACACTTTTTACATAACCAAACGCCTGACTGTCTGTAACGACCAATGCAGGCCGGATGCAACTGGTTTTGAAAAAGTTCTCAAGCTCCGTTTCTTTCAAAACAATGCAAATGGCGTTGTTATCCAGCACATCGCGGATGGCCATCTGCTGAGGCAGAATCATACGACCTTCCGGAGCTTCGCTATCGATGGGGGTTACCAGTAAAACATAATCGCCTTCTCTGATAAGATCGCCAATGAGCGATTTATACATATATGCCTTATCGGGCACACTTTGCCTCAATGCTTCAACAACTTCGTCGAAACCCGATTTTGTTCTTGCACTGAAATCAAGTACAACAGCGTCGGTTTGTCTGGCTATCTCATCAATTGTTTCCTTGCTTAAAGCTTCAACATCCGATTTGTTATGTACAATAATGAAAGGCGTATCGTTATTTTTGAATTCGTTGATAAGCGCTATTTCGTGCGATCCAAATCTATTTCCAGCAATCAGCAAAACTGCACAATCGACAGTTTTAATAGACTGGAGTGATTTTCGGATGCGCTTTTCGCCCAGATCTCCGGTATCGTCAATACCGGCAGTATCAACCATAATGACCGGACCGATACCAAATATTTCAACGGACTTTTTCACCGGATCAGTAGTAGTACCGGCATGTTCAGAAACAATGGCAACCTCCTGCCCTGTCATCACATTGATGAAAGAGCTTTTACCGTTATTACGCCGGCCAAAAATGCCGATGTGCGGCTTGAGGTCTTTACCTTTACTCATTGTTTCGTGTTTTAACGATTAGAAATACAAATCGCGTTTCCCATTCTTGATTTCTTCGATGCGCTTACGCACTTCATCAGCATTGGGCAACTCAGCCAGTTCCTTCTCAATCAAAGCCCAACCCTTCTTTTTATTCTCTTCATTTCCATAATCAACCAGGTATTCCGATAAAGTGAGTATAGCATTTGGTGTGCAAAATCTCTTGATGAAACCCGGTACCGAAAACTCCATAAAATGCTCTCCTGTTCTGCCCAAACGATAGCACGCAGTACAGAAGGACGGTATCATTCCCTGATCCAATAATTCGGAAATAACTTCGGCCAGTGTTCGGTTGTCATTGATTCGAAACTGTCCCTTATTCAAATTCTGCTCATGTTCATCATGATCCGAATAACTGCCAAGTTCAAGCTTGGTACCACCATCAATCTGCGAAACACCAAACTGCAACAGCTCGTTACGCACCTCGACCGGTTCACGGGCAGTAAGGATCATACCTGTATAAGGCACAGCCAGACGCAAAATGGCAACAAGACGGGCAAAATCCTCGTC
>DAOPKE010000076.1:0-13161 GCA_035390965.1 Bacteroidales bacterium
CCTACTCCTTATTATCCGTAACTTTTCCGTCGGCGAACCAGAGAATGCGTGATGGATATTTTTCCATTACCAGCATGTCGTGGGTAGCCATGAGAATGGCTTTACCCGTTTTTTTCAATTCGACCAATGTATTCAATACTTCCTCAGACGACTGTGGATCGAGGTTTCCGGTGGGTTCGTCCACCAGCAGCAATTCGGGATCGTTGAGCAAAGCGCGGGCAATAACCACCTTCTGTTGTTCGCCGCCCGACAGCTGATGCGGCATTTTATCTTTTTTGTTTTCAAGACCAACGCCTGCAAGGACGCTGTCGATGCGGGAATCCATCGCTTCGCGGTCACGCCAGCCAGTGGCCTGCAGCACAAACAGCAGATTCTCTCTCACATTCCGGTCGGTCAGCAGCTGAAAATCCTGAAAGACCATTCCCATTTTCCGCCTCAGCAAAGGGATTTCGCGCGTGCGGATTTTATTCAGATCGTATCCAAGCACAGTCCCGATGGTACCTTCGAAAGGCAGATCGGCATACAGCATTTTCATCACACTCGATTTGCCCGAGCCGGTACGGCCGAGAAAATAGACAAACTCTCCCGATCCGATGCTGAATGAAACATTGGAAAGAATAAGGTTGTCGCCATGACGTACCACGGCATTCTCAACAGAGACAAGATTTTTTACTTCCCTTACGGGTTTCTGCGGTGTTTCAGGCATTCCGGCAATTTCGTCCATGACCATGTTCATTTTTGCAAATGTACTATTTTTTCATTGACGAAAATCCGGACAAGGCGCAACGCACAAGCCTAAAGCTTGTTGGGCCGAAGGCGTCAAGAAAGCTGCGAAGCACCACCGGATACTCCGGAGGAGTTAAATAATAATAGCGTTGGGCGAAGCCCCAGGGACAAGGTGTGCGAAGCTCCTTTGAATTGGAAAGTTATTAAATCGATGTAAAAGCATGGTGCAAGGGCAAGACGAATCTCGTCGCTCCGCTCCTCAAACAGACATCCGGATGGTTCTTCTCCGCTGCGCTTCGAAAAGAATATTTCCGCTGACCGCATATTTTCTGATCCGAAAACCATATATGGCGACACCGTGCGTTGAGAGTGAATTTTCTCATCCTGGTATCGTCACCTGATGCGACATCTGGTATTTGGGAAAACTTTGGAAAACGGCACCGGGCGTGCGTTTGCATAAATGTTTGTGAAGGCGCGCGCGGCGCGCACAGCTCCGAAAGCCAACCTGCAAAAAAGCCACTCTGGTGAGCGGCTTTTGAAATATCTCGAAGAGATTTTAAGGATTTGTTTTGGATGGTGCAGTATTGCATAAACACTAACAATTAGTCTATTATATCTTCATATATAAAAGATGATTCATCGATTTTTTCCAAAGAATTTGTGTTTGAATAGTCTTTTTTGTTAACGATCAGTATTCCCCCAACCCCTCCATTACGAATATAGTTTGAACTAACTGCTTGCCCAATTCCATAAAAAACTCCACTCGTATCAATTCGAATGGACACTGGATTAATTTCTTTAAGCCTATTTATTGTCTCAATAAAACTTGTATCATTGATTAGCTGAAATGCGTTTTCGGTTTGTTCACCACTACAACTATCGCATGTGGAATTTCTTAATAACTCTAAATCATTATAATCTAAAAAAAATGAAATGTATCCATCATTTGATTCCCAGCGACAATCAACAGTAATCCCTTCGTTAAATTTAAGGATAACTTGTTGAATTTCATATTTATTCATCACCGTAATAAATGTTTGTTTTGATTCTAATAACAATTTCTTATTTTTAGAATAACATTTTTTGAAATCATTAGACTTACTATTAGTGCTTTTCATTGTGGAAATAGGATTTGAACACAACTGCATTACTGCACACAATATAATACAAACAATTGTTCTATTCATAATTATCTTGGTATTTGAATTATGCCGTAAGTTGAAGCATTAAATAAACCATAGCTAATACCCCATCGATATTTCCATTGACCATAATCCCAGTAATGAATATCATATGAATCACTTAACGTAGAGATTAGATCCACTCTTATGAAGTGAGTTCCGAAAAAATTCCCAATTCTTTGTCCATTTTTAAATGCATCTGAATTTACATATAAAACAATATCGCTTGAATTGAGTAATTTCGTTACCAACCCTCCTTTGTCAAGATTAAACCATGTTCCGGCATCAATACCATGAATACTAACATCATATCCCATTTTATTCCAAAGCATCTTTGCTTTCCATAGATCACCACCACTCCACATAGGATCTTCTTCATCTCCTGGATCATAATCATTGTCAAAATGAATTATGCCACAATTAAGTCCACTAGCAGCTGTCATCGTGCTCATTTGATCAATCACATTGTTAAAGTCTGCATTATTACTAAAAGTAGAAGAACCAATTGCCTCGTAAGTATCATCGGGAGTGGATCTCGTAGTATAACTGCCATTAAAATACACAAACTCCCCAGTTTTGTATAAATTAATCATTGCTTTTGACATTCCTGCTGGATCTTTTTCCCAAACATATGATAAACAAGCAGCAGCCCAACAAAAATTTGTGCCATGGCCTTGATTAAAAGCCGTTGGATTTTGCACCCTTGATCTTAAATCACTTAGAAATTTTTCAGGCGATACATTTTTGTAAAAATCACTTTGGGTCAAATCTTTTGATGCATTTTCAATAATTGAATTGGCGTCCGACTTAGTTGAGGTAGGGGGATCGCCTGGACCTAACCCCATAATATCTACATATAGAATGGGATTATTTGCAGCGAAAGCATATGGTGATTGCCACGGATATTTTGCTGATAATGGGTCAATAGTAACAAATCTTCCTAATCTTGAGTCATAATCACGGAATTCAAAGGATATGAAATTCCCAGTCCCTTTCACCTCATTGTCGTTTTCTTTGCCATTGAATCCGAACCTATACGATGACGAGTTCCAGTTTCTTTCGGGCATGATCATGCCAAAGGGATAATAATCCTGTGAGCTGGTGATATCGGCCAGAAAATAATCCACAGTTCCGTCGTTTACATTACTGCTAAACGGCAGTTTGTGGTCGGATATTGTGGCCAGCACATTTCCCAGGTGGTTGGTGAGTTCGTATTGCTTATTGCCGGTGGTGAATGAGAACGATGAACCGCTCCAGGTGAGTTCGGTCATTTTCTTTCCGATGTTGTTCACACCAAGACGGCTGCTGCCGTAGATGTCAAATTCGTCGAGATACACGTAATCGTTGGCATCGTCGGTCATGGTGTATGTGGCCATGATGTTGCCCTGCGCATCGCGCGAGTAGAAGGTGTATTTCGCTCCCGTCGAAGCGTATTCTATTTTCATTGTGCGGTTGCCCATGGGGTCGTAGCGGAACTCCAGATCGTTTTTGAGGCTGGCTGTTGTAAAATCAATATAATTTATCTTTCCGTACACGGTCCAGGTTATGTTGTATTCACGTCACAAACGCAACTTTCTCAATATTCAAAATTAGAAAAATTTTCTTTAATGCGCTGCTAAGTTCCGTACGCTGCTTTGTACCGACTCTGCAAGGACACCAAGTGGATCTGGCAGGTCGGGAGTGCAGGGCGCACTGGGAGCGGCGCAGGATTTTTTCGAAGAACGTGAATAAAACATATTTAGCCAGAATTTTATCTTGAACCAATTACTATTTTGGTTGTGGAAATTCCAGGCTGAATTTCCATTCCAGCGAATTGATCTTTTTTGTAAGATTTTTCAAATCCGAAATTATTTCATCAAAAGCCGGCGGATTTTCTTCATAAATCATTTGTTCAATCATGACATTGTAGTCTGCTTTCCATGCTTCCATCAACTCTGCGGGAGGTATCGGATTTATTGTCTGTGGCTGATGCAAATTGTAGTTCACTTCGCCTACTCTTGTAAAATGGTATCGGTGATTTACAATGGTTTCATACAAAGCCCTGTCTGCAAGCGCTTTTTCAGCAAAACTTGTTTTGGATAATTTCACCACATCGTACAAATGGCGACTGAGCCGGTTAACTCTTCTTTTTTCAGCTGGCCGGTGAAATTCTTCATGTAAAAGAAAAATTTTCTCAAGAAAAGTTCTTTCCGGATTAACGGTTGGAATAATGGCAGGAGACTGTATAAAACCGGCGTCAGGGAATACTTCGTCAAGGTGTGGAATGATGCTTCGCATTGTGAAAGGTTCGCGTAAAGAACGACAACTGATCTCTATCTGAACAGCAGGCTGCAGGTAGCCGGGTGCTTCAATCACATTTGGATAATAAATGGAGATTTTACGATCCAGGTCGCTTTGCTTTTCCTTTACCAGTTCCAGCCGCACGTTGTCATACCCTTTGCTGGCAAACTCCCCGATTAATTCCGGATAAAAAACATTATCAACGTACAATCCTGTTTCTTTGCGGAGTTTGCCTCGTTCATTTTTACTGAGCTCTCCATCAAAGCCAAGAAAAGACCGATCCAGAACCAGATCAATATCTTCGGAAAACCGGTCAATAATTTTCCACCCCTTGCTAAGCGAGGTGCCGCCTTTAAACACGAGGTGTGCCGACACATCCATCCCGAAAACAACAGACAATGTTTGCACCACCCACCAGTCCTTTTCCGCAGCAAACGCTGACAGACCGGTTTTTTCTGCTGTTTCAGCATAAGCCCTTCTCTTTGTTTCGTCAGGGACTGCTATCCAGGGATTCATGATTTTGATTTTTTTATTGCCTTCCGCATTATTATCCGTATCCATTCAGGAGCCAACCTTATATCATGTTCAAGTCTATAGGGATCTTCTTTTTTCAAATGTTTCAGAACAACTTTTATTTCCGCTTCGGTGACATTATCCTTCCCGATGTCTTTAAGAGCCTGAATAACCACACTGCTGATTTTCCCAATTGCAGCCAGATTTCTGGGCGTTGTCTTTTTAAAAATAATTTTTCGCTTGCCAATGGAAATTCGTCTCGCTGCGCCGTCAGTAAGATAAACAACATTTATTGGGACCTGCGTGGAAAGGCCCAATGCATTCAATGCAGCAGCTCCAGTAATAATAATCCGGCTTTTGTCTCTGCGGCTGATGGCTTCAGCAATGACTTCAGTGCCTGGCGTTATCGTTCCGAGAATGCGATCGCTTTCCAGGCGCGCATAAATTCCACGCGCAACGCGCGAAATACTCCCCTGCCCGACCAAACGCTCCAATGCTTTGGCTACAGCTTTTGCACTACCGAAAGACAGAAAATCTTCGGTAAAAAAAAGCGTACCCCTCTTCGCCTTTTTAATTTTTGCAAGTATCATGTCATCAGCACTTAACATGGCGTTTGATTAATAAATATGTCGCAAATATAGTAAATAATTGCGACATTATTACCGCAGTACAAAGTTGAAAGATTTCATTTTAATAATTCAGATTTTTCGCATGAACTGAATTCAAATACAACATATGAATCTCACTCTACTTTACAGCAATCTGAATTTTTCGAGAGACGCACACCTTGAGTAAAGATAGAATATTTTCTCAAAGTGTGCGTAATGTTAAAAATGGGTCGCATTTATCCGAAATGGTTTCATGCCCTCAGAAACATGAAACCACGTCGGAAGGGGGTTTGAGTAGTGTGGGTGCGGAATATAGCGTCCCAAAAATGAAATATTTTTATTGAAATTTGCTCTGAGCGCGCGTTTAGATAATACTATGCAAAACCGCGCGCTGCACCCATCCTCCCTGACGATATGCCATCGTCCGCACGAAGAAAGGATATGGCATCGTCGGCAGGGAATTCTCAAAGCCGCTCCCAAAGCCAGAAGCCGAAACTTACCGACCCTGCCAGGACTGGGGCGCAGGCTACAAGCCGCATGCATAGTCCACAGCTCCGTGTCAGAGCACCGACGCTTCGGTCGGCACCTACTGCTGAAAGCTGAGTCGTAACGATTGTAACGATTCCCGCTTCCAGCGTGATAAATTCCACGCGTAACGCGTAACGTCTGTAACGTCAAATCAACAAATCATCGCGATAGCACATGGCAATTTCGTGGTGGAAAAATGTGCGTTCCTTGCCGTCGGGCATTTTCAGACGCAGCTGTCCATTTGGTTCTGAGCCAAGGATGCGGCATTTCAGAATATCGTCGCCAAGCTTGAAATTCTGATCGGTGCCAACACCAAACAGGCGGCCGTCGTAGGACCAGAAAGTTTTTTCGGCGCCGAGTGCCAGAAAATTCTCATAACTGGTGAGAAAAGCCCCGGTCAGTTTATTGATTTCGGTTTCAATATCCCGTTTTTTACCATCCATCATTTCGAGAGAAACAGCGGCCTGCAGATCGCCTGCAAAATGAATCTGATTCACATTCACGCCAATACCAATCACAGTGGCAAGAATATCATTTCCTTTTAGTGAATTTTCGATGAGAATGCCGGCAATTTTGCGGCTATCAACCATAATGTCGTTGGGCCATTTTATGGAGACTTCGGCTCCGGGCAATTCGGCCGAAACATAATTGTGGGCTGCCACCGCAATAATCTGGCTAAGCACAAACTGATCAGCCACTTTCACTGCCGGATTTTTCAACAAGATACTCATAAGAATATTTTCGCCAGTTTCAGATTCCCATGTATGGTCTCCCTGCCCGCGGCCGGCCGACTGAAACGCCGCACTGAAAATATGCAGCTCATTATTCAAAACTTCATTAACCTGGCTCATAGCCCACTGATTGGTGGATTCTACAACTTCGTTTCTGTGAAATATAGTTTTCATAGCTTTGATTTTTTAGGAGAGTTATCACCAATGGTTTGTTATAATGTCAAATTGAGTAACTTTGTACAAATTTACAAAGATTAAATGGTAAAAACTGTTAAAGACCCGCTTGTATCGAAATTAACCAAAGCGCTCAAATCAAAAAAAGCGCAAAACATCGTCGTTCTCGACATGCGTGAAACCGGACAAAATGTCTGCGATTTTTTTGTGATTTGTCATGGAGTTTCCGGCGTTCAAACGCAGGGTATTGCCGAAAATGCCATCCGGGAACTAAGGAAAGAAGAGGGTTTCAAGCCCATTCAAGTGGAAGGACTGTCCAATGCCGAATGGATACTGGTGGACTACGGCAATGTTGTGGCACACATTTTCAGAGAAGACATGCGCGAATTTTTCCGGCTTGAGGATTTATGGGCCGATGCAAAAATCACCACAATTTAAATAACAGAACCACAGAGCTTTAATATGAAAGATAAGCCCAAAGACAACCCTAATCAAGGTCCGAAAAAGAAATTCAATTTCTACTGGATATATGCCATAATGGCAATAGCATTTTTCGCCATGTATTTTTATGGATCCGAACCACAGGAGCCCAAAGAAATCATGTGGCAACGTTTCGAAAACGAAATGCTGGCCAAACATCACATTGAAAAAATCGTGGTGGTGAACAAGGAATTTGCCGAAATCCACATTAAGAAAGACATTGTAACATCCGACAGCAGTTACAAAGACGCAGTGAAAGGCAAAGAAAACATCGGGCCTCACTACACCATGAAATTCCTGTCGCCCGAAAGTTTCCAGACGCAACTGGCAGCGGCAGAAGACCGCATTTTTGCCAAAGATACGGTTGGAAAAACACCCCAACAAGTTCTTGAACTTGAAAAAACACGTCATGTAAATGTTGTTCCCGAAGAGCGCACCAACTGGGGCAGCACCATTCTGGTGAACTGGATTCTGCCCATTGCCATCGTGCTTGGCATCTGGTTTCTGTTCATGCGCATGATGAACCGGGGCAGCGGCGGCGGTCAGATTTTCAATGTCGGAAAATCAAAAGCTCAATTGTTCGACAGGGATACTCAGGTCTCCATCACATTCAAGGATGTGGCCGGACTAGAAGAAGCCAAAGTTGAAGTGGTGGAAGTAGTGGATTTTCTTAAAAATCCGAAAAAATACACCAGTCTTGGTGGAAAAATACCCAAAGGCGTGTTGCTGGTAGGCCCTCCGGGCACCGGAAAAACATTGCTGGCCAAAGCAGTAGCCGGTGAAGCCAAAGTTCCCTTCTTCTCCATCAGCGGCTCCGATTTTGTCGAAATGTTTGTCGGTGTAGGCGCTTCGCGGGTACGCGATCTGTTCCGTCAAGCCAAAGAAAAAGCACCCTGTATTGTTTTCATCGATGAAATTGATGCCATTGGGCGTGCCCGTGGCCGTGCCAATATCACCGGTGCCAACGATGAGCGCGAAAATACGCTCAATCAGCTGCTTACCGAAATGGACGGCTTCTCAACCAATGCCGGCGTCATCATTCTGGCAGCTACCAACCGCGCCGATATTCTCGACAAAGCCCTCATGCGTGCCGGACGATTCGACCGCCTGATTTATGTCGAACTGCCCGACCTGCACGAACGCGAAGCTATTTTCAATGTCCACATTAAACCGCTCAAGCTGTCCGAAGACGTTAAATCGGATTTTCTGGCCAAACAGACCCCCGGATTCAGCGGAGCTGATATTGCCAATGTCTGTAATGAAGCCGCGCTGATAGCAGCCCGTAATGGGAAAAAAGCCATTGAAAAACAAGACTTCCTCGATGCCATAGACCGCATTATTGCCGGACTTGAAAAACGAAATAAAATTATTTCGGTTGATGAGAAAAAAACCATTGCCTATCACGAAGCCGGACATGCTTCGGTAAGCTGGTTACTCGAACACGCCCATCCGCTGGTGAAAGTAACCATTGTTCCACGCGGAAAAGCACTTGGAGCGGCATGGTATCTTCCCGAAGAACGTTCCATCACCACATGGAATCAGATTTACGATGAAATGACCTCGGCTTTGGGTGGACGTGCATCGGAAGAGGTGAACTTCAACGAAGTCTCCACCGGCGCACTCAACGATCTGGAAAAGGTGACCAAGCAGGCCTACGCATCGGTGGCGTATTTCGGACTGAGCAAGAAACTCGGAAACATCAGCTTTTTTGATTCATCGGGATCACAGGAATTCTATTTTACCAAACCCTACTCGGAGAAAACTGCCGAAGTAATTGATTCCGAAGTACATAACATTGTTGAAAGTGCTTACCAACGTGCAAAGGACCTGCTGATTGCCAACCGCGAAAAAGTGTCACAACTCGCCAAACTATTACTTGAAAAAGAAGTAATTTTCCGCGAAGATGTGGAACATATTTTCGGACCACGTCCCTGGGCCGACAAGGAAACAACAAAGCATGTCGCACCAAAAGTCATTGAAACATCTTCTGAAGAAACTCCTGAGGAAAAGCCTGAGGATAACACCAAAGCTGATACAAAAGAATAACAATCTGCCGGCATGAAGCAGTTCGAACATATTGAATTACGCGAAAAGGTGCTCAAACGCATCCGCAATGCGCTGATCAATAAAACCGAACTCAATGCCGAACAGCTGAATGTTGAAATCGCCGCATTCAAACCTTTTCAGCAGGCCATTCCGTTTGAATTTGCAAAAAACTTCACCGATGCAGGCGGCTTTTTCTATTATTCCGAAAACCGGCAGGAACTCAAAATTGCCATCAACACACTTCTGAATGAAAAGGGCTATATGAGCGTGTATTGCAGCAACGACGATTTGTCGTCGCTTGTAAATACAGGCGTCACTGCCGTTCTGACCGAGCTGGGAGATCTGCCGGCTACTCCGGTGGTAATCACCGAATGTGAGTTTCTCTGCGCACGCACCGGAAGTATTCTGCTCAGTAGTTTTCTAAGCTGCGGTCGCCGGGGCATCGCCACCAACGACGCTTTGATTGTGGTGGCAAAAATCGATCAGATTCTTCCTGATATTCAGGACGCCATTCAGGCCATGACTGAAAAATACTCCGAAGAGTTTCCCAGCCAGCTGACTTTTGTGACTGGTCCAAGCTGCACCAATGCCATTGAAAATAATTTTATCCGCGGTGCACACGGTTCTAAGGAAGTTTACGTTTTTCTTCATTAATCAACTAAAACTCCGATTATGAAGAATTTCCTTGTCCGCTCCGCTTCTGCTGTTGTTTATGCAGGTCTGCTCATCGCCGGGAGTCTTTGGTGGTCACCGCTGCTCTACCTCACTCTGACGGCCTTTCTAATCATCGGCCTGCTGGAATTGAAAAAGCTGTTGCAAACGGATATTCACAGGATTTTGCTTGTCATCTGGTCCATTATCGGTGTGCTGTTCATGCTGATAACGGTTGCATTGTTTGACCGAACGCTAATTGACAATGATTTTGACAGTGAAGCATTGACACCGCTGCTTTTCTTTTCTCCATTTTTACTTGCCTTTATAATATTAATAATCAGCACTATATCGCGCAAACCGGCGCAAGGACTTTTGTCATTTTTTTCAATTTCCATTGTTTATCTGCTGATCCCTTTCATGTTCATGATAGGAATACAGAATGCGGTTTTTGCCGATTCGCAGCCCTGGCTGCTGGTTCTGCTGGCTGCCATCTGGATCAATGACAGCATGGCCTATATCACTGGCAGTCTGATTGGAAAACACAAGCTGATCGAGCGCATTTCACCCGGCAAAACCTGGGAAGGATTTTTGGGCGGACTAATATTTACAATCGCTACCCTATTGATTATCAATCAGATATTTTTTGACTTTGATGCCATTTCACTCGCAATCATTGCTTTGGTGATTGTGATGAGCGGCACCATCGGCGATCTGCTCGAATCCAAGCTCAAACGCGAAGCCGGTGTAAAAGACTCGGGCAACATCATTCCAGGCCACGGCGGAATCCTCGACCGGATCGACAGCTTGCTGGTGGCGGCTCCTTTTACTGGTATAGCATTGTTAATCAACGAAATAATTATACATTGGCACTAATGAGAACACATCCTGCAGGAAAAGATGTAATAAATTGGGTTGTTACAATTCTTGGCACCATTGCCCTGATGGTCATCATGTTTGTGCCTTTTAAGTTATTCTATGTTATTTGTGGTGTTTTGTTTATTCTGGCTGCGCTGTGTTTCTGGGTATTCACTTTTTTCAGATATCCCAAGCGGAATATTCCACAGGAAAATCCAAACCTGATTTATTCGGCCGCCGACGGCAAAGTGGTGGTGGTTGAAAAAATCAAAACCGACCGTTTTCCGGAAGGCGAAGCCATTCAGATTTCGGTGTTTATGAGCATCTACGATGTACATCTGAACTATGTTCCCATCAGCGGAACCGTTACTTCAGTTGAACACCGTAACGGGCTGCATATCATGGCTATAAAGCCAAAAGCTTCGCTCGAAAATGAGCAATCCGAAACTGTTATTCTGACCGAAAAAGGACAACAGATCATCACCCGCCAGATTGCCGGAGCTGCTGCCCGAAGGGTGCTGACTTTTGTTGAAAAAGACCAGAAAGTGAAGGCCGGCGACGAGCTCGGATTCATCCGTTTTGGCAGCCGGGTCGATCATATCATTCCGGTCGGTTCAACCATAAAAGTGAAACCGGGCGAAAAAGTGACCGGATGCAAAAGTATTATTGCAGAACTTAACTAATTGTTTCAATGGCCATAAATCCAGCAAAACGAATCACCAGAATCATCAAAAACGGTGAACCTGAACATATCTGGCAATTTTCACGTGTAGGCGGTGTCAACCGCGTCAATATTGTTTCGGGCGAAGACATTGCCCTGCTCGATACCCTCGATCAGAAGCTATGGACGGCGCTGAGCTGCCCGGTCTCTGGCCTTGAAATCGATGACAAAACACTCGACCTGATTGACTCCGACGATGATGGACGCATACGCGTGCCGGAAATAATTACAGCCGGCAAATGGATTACATCTGTGCTGAAAAATCCCGATGAACTGCTCGAAGACCGCAGCAAACTACCGCTCGACTCCATCGACGATTCAACCGGCGAAGGAAAAGAATTGCTGGCCTCAGCCATTCAGATTCTGAAAAACCTGGGCAAGGAAGGTCAGACTGAAATCAGCGTTGAAGAAACCTCGGATACCAAGGGCATTTTTGCCAATACAAAATTCAATGGCGACGGCATCATTACTGCCGATTCAACCGATGACGAAAGTCTGAAGTCACTGATCGAAAACATCATCACCTGTCTGGGCTCCAAAGAAGACCGTAATGGAAATCCGGGAATTGACACAGAGCTGATAAACAATTTCTTTCAGCATTGCGAGGATTACAACACCTGGCAATTGGTGGCAAAAACCAACCAAAAAGAAATTCTTCCATTTGATGGCAGCACTGCTGCGGCACTCGATGCATTCAATGCCGTAAAGGAAAAAGTGGATGATTATTTTCTGCGTTGCAGACTGGCGGAATACGATCCGGCCTCAGCCGAAGTGCTCAATGCCCAATTGACTCAGTACGAAGCCATCAGCCCTAAAAATCTGGCGCAGAACATGATTGAAATTGCCTCTTTGCCTGTAGCCAAAATGAACGGCACGAAAAATCTTCCATTAATTGATAGTGTCAATCCCGCATGGAGTGAGCCAATAGCAATTTTCAGCGAGCTGGTGGTCAAACCCGTTTTTGGTCCAAAAAAAGAACTGACTCTTGTTGAATGGCAGTCACTGTTTCAGAAATTTGCATCGTATCAACAATGGCTGGCTGATAAAAAAGGGGCTGAAGTTGAGCAACTCGGTGCTGAAACCATTGCAACCATTCTGGATAACATCCATAAAGAATCGCTTCTGGAGCTGGTTGCAGAGGATCTGAAAGTGGAAGCCGAAGCCAACAACATCATTAAAGTTGATCGGTTGGTGCGCTACTACCGTGATCTGCACACACTTTTGCGCAATTATGTCAATTTCAGCGATTTTTATCAACCCGGCATCAAAGGAATTTTTCAAGCCGGCGAACTTTACATTGATCAGCGCTGCTGTGACCTTTGCATTAAAGTGTCCGATATGCCCAAACACACCAAAATGGCCGGCGGCAGCGGTATCTGCCTGCTCTACTGCGATTGTGTTTCGCGCACCGGTGAAAAAATGACCATTGTGGCAGCACTCACCGACGGCGACAACGACGATATCACCATTGGACGCAACGCCATTTTCTACGATCGCAAAGGCCAGGACTGGGATGCCACCATTGTAAATATCATCGATAATCCCATCAGCATCCGCCAGGCATTCTGGTCGCCCTACAAAAAGCTGTCGAAATTCATTTCGAAACAGGTTGAAAAAATGGCGGCATCGAAAGAAAAATCGATGGAAGAAAAAAACATGGGCAA
>DAOPKE010000077.1:0-13135 GCA_035390965.1 Bacteroidales bacterium
CTACCGGGCCGCTGTATGAGCCAACCGTAACGCTAATTACCTGTGAGCATCCTCCGTCGCTGGCTGTAACGGAATAAGTGCCGGCTGCAAGATTATTTGCTGTCGCTGAGTTTAAAGACGCATTGTGTGACCATGAATAGGTGAGGGGATTCACCGCATTGAGTGCAGTTATGGTGGCAGAACCATCACCATGCATACAATGCTCGACTTCAGAATCCGAATTCAGTGTAAAACCCGCCAGAGCAAAGACGGTTACAATCCCCGATTTCTGACAGCCATTGGCATCCGATACTGTAACTTCGTATTGACCGGCTGCAAGTCCTGTGGCTACATCGCTTGTTTGTGCTGGAGATGTGTTCCAGGCATAAGAATATGGAGCCAGACCGCCTGCAGCTACCACTGTTGCAGTTCCATCCGACAAATTGCAATAATCATCTGTCGATGAAAGAGTCAGCGCAGGAGATGCATTGACGATAACGGTGGCCGAAGCCGTATTGCTGCAATTGTTCAAATCGCTGCCTGTTACCGTATAACTGGTTGTTGAGGAAGGTGTTACCTGTAAAGGATTTGCTGTACTGCCGGTATTCCACAAATAAGTAGCGGCACCGGTAGCCGTCAGATCGGCAGTAGCTCCTGAACAAATTGCAGGACTGTTGATTGTGATTACAGGCAATGGATTGACCGTTACTGTTGCTGTTGCCACACCCGTACATCCGCTTCCATCGGTACCTGAAACTGTATAAACAGTTGTTGTTGAAGGACTTACAGAAACAGAAGCCCCTGTGCTGCCATCACTCCAGGTATAATTGCTTGCTCCCGATGCTGAAATAGCTGCCGCATTGCCTGCACAGATCACAGCTCCGGTAGCAGATACTACTGGCCCCGGAAGTGTGGTAACAGTTACGCTGCCCGTTGCCGAACAGTTGGCCGACGACGTTCCAGTAACACTGTAAGTAGTTGTTGAAGCAGGCGAAACGCTGATAGATCCACCTGTTGCGCCCGTACTCCACGAATAGGTTGCCGCACCCGAAGCTGTCAGCGCAGATGCATTGCCCGGGCAGACCGATGCAGGCGAAGCACTAACTGATACATTGGGAATAGGGTTTACAGTAAGTGTGGCCGTAGCAGATCCGGTACAACCAACAGCATTGGTACCGGTAACCGTGTAAATGGTTGTTGATGCGGGAGAAACTGTTATCGAAGCCGTAGTGGCACCTGTATTCCATGTATAAACAGCCGCACCCGATGCCGTAAGAGTCGCCGATGCACCCTGACAGATGCTGGCACCCGCTACAGTAACAGTAGGAGCGGTATTGGTAACAACAGTTACCGTTGAAGAATTTGTACATCCGGCCGAACTGCTGCCCGTTACAGTATAAGTTGTTGTTGTTGAGGGGGTAACAGAAATACTGCTTCCACTTGCAACAGTACTCCAGCTATAAGAGGCGGCACCCGATGCTGTAAGCGTGGAAGCCACTCCCGGACAGACCGACGTAGGCGACGCAGACACATTAACCGTAGGTGTCGGATTAACAGTAACCGTAGCCACCGCCGAACCCGTTCCACCAGCTGAAGTACCCGTTACCGTATAATTGGTGGTTGTGGTCGGACTTACCGTTATTGAAGCTCCGGTAGCACCGGTGCTCCAGCTATAGGTATTGGCCCCAGCAGCTGTCAATGTAGCACTCTGACCCGAACAAATAGTCGGACTGTTGACAGTAACAACCGGATTGCTTGAACACAACTCAACACTGACATCATCGATGAAATAATAAGCATAGGTTGATTCAGAACCACCATTGGCAACAATCGTTGTACCCGCATTATTGTAAAAGTTACCTATAATAAAATACCGATAAGCCGCTGTTGCAGTAAAAGAATAAGAAATCAGAGTCCATCCGGAAGTGTTTGTGATTGGTGTTGGATAATTATAATCCGGAGCAACCCCAATAGGACACAGAGAGGTATTATTCATTGCTGTGGTATAGAATTTAATACCAATATTGTTGGTAGCATACGGAGCATCATCGGCACTGGAAACCCAGAATTCGACACAATATTCCTGACCAACAACCAAAGCCGACGACAAAGTACCCTGTATATATTCTCGATAATTGGGACTGCAAAAGCTGGAACTGGAAAGATGAGTAATAATACCAACCATAGCACTTCCGCCATGGGGTGTCTGGTTGCCAATACAGGCGGTTCCAGTACAATTCGGACAGCTCCTGCATGAAGTAGCCAATGACGTATGATACAAATCCGAAGACCCCGAAGTAGGTGATGTCCAGGTAGTTATTGCTGCATCAAATTCAGCATCAGAATACATATCGCACTGAAGAGCTCCCGTATTGACTGTTTCAAAACCAGGGTTGATTACCAGATTCTGGCTGAAAGCAAAACCAGAAAATGCCAATAAAATGAAAAGAAGTAACAGTTTTTTCATAGTTTTGTTTTTGAATGGTTTTCAACAGGCAAATCGTTCAGCATTTCAATGCTTTCAGATACAAGTCCGTCGTGATTGAAAAGTTCGTACAATCCATTCAGCAAGCCATTAACATAATGGCAGCGACAATACAAAGTACCATTGTTGTTGTAAAATTTCCATTCACCTTGCCGCTGGCCGTTTTCAAGCTCGCCTTCCATGATGAGTACAGATTCTGTTTCATCAGAATAAAACAGATAATAACCGTCGGGGCCAGGTCCAATCTCATAATTTTCAATTGGTAGTCCGTCGGGGCCATCTACCACCGACACTGAAATCCATGAACAATCGTTCACATGCACTTTAACCTGTGCCGACAGCTGGCAGCCAAGCAACATCAAACCAGCATAAAAAGCCGATACGAAAAATGTTTTCATTTGTAACCCCCTTATTTTTGGCCGAAAAATCAATCCTTTTGACTACAAAAAGATAGATGATGTAAAATTAGTGTTTCTTTTTTTTGCGCCGCATATTTATTGAAATTTATTATTCATGCCTGGTTGTGAAAATTCATCCACAAACACTGATTTTTTTTAGCTGATTATTTATTTCAGCACCTGAACCATGTAAAGACTAACGCACCAGTTTAATAACCGATTGCTGATCAGCCATCAGAATGCTGGCATAATAAACCCCCGACGGAAGCTTGTTTAAAAGATGTCCAACAGGTACTTGCATAGTTCCGGTATCGACATTTTCATTAAAAGTACTGATTACAGAACCCGTTGCATCGAAAATGCAAATACGTACCGGTCCGGCTTGCAGCACATTCAGGGTTAGAACCGAATTCGGCCGCATCGGGTTGGGGTAGACGTTGGTATTTTCATTGGCCGTTTCGATGTCGGTTGGCATATAACTGCGCAAACTCGGACATTCGAGTAAAATTCCTGAATCGTAGAAGCCATCGCCGGCATCGGCTATAGCCATTTTAAGATGGTAGCTTGACATCGGAACGACCTGTACCGTAACGGTAATGGTTGTCGTGTATCCGTCAAAAACGAAATTCGAATCTCCAAGCAATTCATTATCAATAAAATATCCGGCATTTAAGGCACTGTTTACATTATTGATCGAAACCGGAGTAATTGTTCCGGGTATCAAAGCTACATTCATGTTGTTGTAATAATTTCCGGCAGTATCAGGACCAGAGATAAAGAAACCAAAGACATCGTTGAACGAAGAACCGACCCATTCGGGATACTCTTCAGATGCAAAAACAAACTCGAACTGAAGTACTGATCCAACCGGTACCAGGTCAAATTCAAGCACACTGGCATCGTAGGTTAAATAGCCGGGAATCAGCAGATCGAGCAAGCTGTCGCCAGGCTGTGAGTTAATGGTAGAGGCAAAATTACTTACAGGTGAGCCGATTGCCGGAGAACCAGTTAGTGTGCCTGTTGTCAGAATAATGCCGTGGTCAATGTCCAGATTGGATGTATTGTCATCCGAAAAGGAGCCGATGGATGAAGAATCGCCGGTGTATTGAACGTTTGAAACCGATACACCGGTCATGACAAAACTATCGACAAGCGCATTAAAATCCGAACTCAGATTGGTTACAATCTGCGCCTGTCCGGCGGTTATCATCAAAAAAGACGTTGCAAGGCTAATAAATATTTTTTTCATGATGAATTAGGTAAATTTGACACTCAGTTAATGATGAAACACGCTTAATCTTTTTGAAAACATACAAAGATAAACAAAATAGTAAATATTTTGTTACCGGAAACTGATTTATTCCTGCAAAGAAATGATCAGTCCATCAGTTGCAGCAACCGTTTCAGGAAATATTCTCCGGGCCTCATCCAGCAACAGATCCGGGGTGCGGTAGCGTGATGAAAAATGTCCGATCAAAAGTTTCTTCACATTGGCTTCAAGCGCAATAGTGGCGGCATCAACCGAAGTGGAATGCATTTTTTCGGCTGCGGAATTCTGCAACGATTTATCATAAGTCGTTTCGTGATACAGTAAATCGGCCCCCTGAATAAACGGAATAATACTTTTGTCGAAAACAGTATCAGATACATAGGCAAAAGAGCGGGGTGGAGCCGGTTTCATAAGCATTTCATCGATGGGAACTTCATTGCCATTAACATCAAAAAATGGCTCGCCGCGCAATACGGCACGAACCTGCTCGTATCCGGGCTGGTATTTTTCAATAAATTCTTTTCTGACTTTAGCTGTCCGCGGACGCTCTGTTACACTGAATCCCGATGCCGGAATGCGGTGTGTGAGCGGGAAGGTACTTACTTTGTATTCTTCGAAATCTAATTCTTTGCCTGGTTCCAAAGCATCGATATCATGAAAATAAATCGGATACGATGGCTCAAATCCCGACAGCGCCGTATTGAAATCAAGGACTTCCTTTAGTTTGCGGTGGCCGGCAATATGAAGTTCCTTCTGGCGGCCGAGCAAATGAAAGGTGTTGAGTAATCCTGGCAGACCCAGATAATGGTCGCCATGCAGGTGCGAAATCAAAATGAGTCCTATGCGGTTGAAATTAATGCCAAAGCGCCGCAAGTTGATTTGCGTTCCCTCGCCACAGTCGATTAAAACAAAGCGCTCATGCACATTGAGTACCTGAGCGCTTGTGAATCTACCCGGCAAAGGAGCTCCGGATCCGGATCCTATGACGGTGAGATTAAATGTCATTTATCTGCTGATAATAAGTTTGCGGGTTACTGTCTGAGTGCCTTTGGCAACGGTGTAGAAATACACTCCTTCAGGCAGGGCGGCCACATTCAGTGCAATAGTGTTTTCCCCGGCATTCACTCTGTGATTGCTTGCTGAAACGGTACGTCCAACCATGTCGCTGATGGTAACGGCGACTATTGAAGTTTCGTTATTTGTTACAACAATATTGGCAACATCGGCAGCAGGATTGGGATACATATCGGTTACACCGAAAGAATAATATGGATTTTCTCCAAAACCAACGTTTCCTATAACAAGTTTATAGCCGTTTACTGTATTTGGTAATGACATAGGCATTGACATGGCTTCACCATAAGCTATAACCCTTATTTTCAGTGGATAAACACCTGTTTGTCCGGCTGTGGCAGTTCCAATAATAGCAATGCAGCCATTCGAACCGCCTGGAATTGATACTGGAGCGCCAACACCGGTTGGAGCACCCGACCAGGTGAAACCGCTTGGAAGACCAACTATTTCAATTACATTTATAGAGTCGATGGTTGCAGAAAAGCCCATATATGAAGTATCAGCAGGGACAACTGCAGTAATTACGCCGGTATATGCAACACCAATAGTTACCGGTGGCAGATTGATCAGGGTGTCCGGAAAAATTCCAGGGGTAGTGTACTGTGCATCGGGAACGCAGGGCTGAGCATTTAATGCAGCTGCAAGAAATAAACCTGCAAACAGGGTAAAAATTCTTTTCATAGTATTTTTGTTTTTTGCAAATATAGCAATGATTTTACATTATAACAATTTATGCAACTATTTTTTTCAGACTTGATTTGTTGATACCCTTTTGAATAATGAACACCGAACAGGGAAGTGAGAATGATGAAGGAGTATATACATTATACTGATTTCTTACTTCATATTTCCTTGCCTGCCTGTTGCAGACAGGTTCGATATTCATGATTCAGTGTTCGTGTCTCGGTGCCTTTGTGGCAAACCAAAAAAAAGCCCGCATTACTGCGGGCTCTTATATTGACTAGAATGAAAAAACTATTCTTCGTCAGATCCGTCGGCTTTTTTGCCTTTGGCTTTCTTTTCTTTCAGGTTAGCAAAGATATCGAGATCGCCCAGAGTTTCTTTCTCAGCATTAGATTTTGCTTTTGAGAAAGAATCGTCCTGTCTCTTTTCAGAAGGTTCGCGTTTCTTGTCTTCTTTTACTTCCTGGAAGATTTTGCTATGCGAAACAACGATTTTGCGTGATTCTTTCGAAAATTCAATCACTTTGAAATCAAGAGCTTCGTCCATTTCAGCTTTGCTTCCGTCTTCTTTCTGCAAGTGGCGGTTAGGAGCATATCCTTCAACACCATAAGGCAGAGAAACTACAGCACCTTTATCATTTTTCTCAATGATGGTTCCTTTATGAATAGAATCAACAGAGAAAATGGTTTCAAACACATCCCATGGATTTTCTTCCAGTTGTTTGTGACCGAGACTCAGGCGGCGGTTTTCGACGTCAACATCAAGTACCACAACTTCGATTTCATCACCGATTTTGGTGAATTCGGCCGGATGCTTGATTTTCTTTGACCATGAAAGGTCGCTGATGTGAATAAGTCCGTCAACACCTTCTTCGAGTTCAACAAAAACACCGAAATTGGTGAAATTACGAACCGTAGCTTTGTGACGTGAATTGATCGGGTAACGATCTTTGATATTCACCCATGGATCGGGGATAAGTTGTTTGATACCGAGTGACATTTTGCGTTCATCGCGGTCGAGGCTGAGGATAATGGCTTCAACTTCGTCACCGACTTTCAGGAAATCCTGAGCTGAACGCAGATGCTGCGACCATGACATTTCGGAAACGTGGATGAGACCTTCAACACCGGTAGCAATTTCTACAAATGCGCCATAGTCGGCCAGAACAACCACGCGGCCTTTCACTTTGTCACCAACTTTGAGTTCGGTGTCGAGTGAATCCCACGGATGAGCAGTCAGCTGTTTCAGACCAAGAGCGATGCGTTTTTTGCTTTCGTCGAAATCGAGAATAACCACATTAAGTTTCTGGTCAAGCTCAACGATTTCTTCAGGACGATTGATGCGACCCCAGCTGAGGTCGGTAATGTGAATAAGACCGTCAACACCACCCAGGTCGATGAATACACCATAGGAAGTGATGTTTTTAACAGTACCTTCGAGCACCTGACCTTTTTCGAGCTTGGCAATAATTTCGGCCTTCTGAGCTTCGAGTTCGTCTTCGATAAGCGCTTTGTGAGAAACAACAACGTTTTTGAATTCATTATTGACTTTCACAATTTTGAAATCCATGATTTTACCGACAAAAACGTCGTAATCGCGGATTGGTTTCACATCGATCTGTGAACCCGGGAGAAAAGCCTCGATGCCAAATACATCGACAATGAGACCACCTTTGGTACGGCATTTAACCTCACCTTTGATGACTTCACCGGTTTCGTACAGCACATTGATGCGATCCCATGCCTTGAGCAGGCGGGCTTTTTTGTGCGACAGAATAAGCTGGCCAGTGCCATCTTCCTGACTTTCAACATAAACTTCAATAACATCACCGATTTTCAGATCGGGGTTGTAACGAAGTTCATTGGCGGCGATAACACCGTCGGATTTGAAGCCGATATTAACAAAGATTTCGCGATCGGTTTTGGCAATGACGGTACCATCAATCACTTCTTTTTCTGTAATTTGGCTCAGGGTTTTTACGTAGAGACCTTCCAGTTTTTCACGCTCTGCAGCTGAATAAATCTGGTCTTTCTTTCCGATCGCATCCCAATTGAATTCCTCAACTTTTGCGGTGGTTGCAGCCGTGGTTTCCAGAGCTGGTGCCTGCTCCTCTAGGTTAGTGTTTTCTGTTTTGTTAAGTTCGTCACTCATTAATTTTTCTCCTTTCCTTGTCTGGTTCTCAGACAATAGGGTGTTTTTGTAAATGGGCTGCAAAAGTAGAAATTATTCCTTAGAATACCAAATAAATATTCAGAAATTCAGCTTTCAGTTGTCAGCTTTCAGCAGGTCGCTTTTTAAGCTGTGACCAGTGAGCGGTGAGCTGGTTATTGGTTAACGGTTAATGGCTAACGGTTAATGGTTATCGGTTAATGGTTAACGGTTAATGGTTATCGGTTAACGGGAAATGGTTTTTGGTTAATGGAAAATTTATTTTATTCAACACGTAACCTTTTAACTTTAAGAACTTTAAGAACTTTTCACTCGCAAAGCTTTGTGCGCTAGGCATCAGTCGACAGGCGATAGGCGTAAGGCTTTGCGCATTGTGCGTTGTGCATTGCGCTTTGAGCCACAAGCCGCATGCCCTATGCTTTATGAATTTCCAGGTACTTTTTCATAAGTCCTTCCGGATCGCTGACGGTTTTCAGAATCCATTGAGCTATAAGCTCTTGCTGTTCTTTTATGCCAATAAAACGATCGACTTTCTGCGCAATGGACTTATCGATGACTTTTTGTAAAAACAAAGCCGCAGAAACGGAAATATTAAAGCTTTCGGTAAATCCATACATGGGCAGCGCCACGGTAAAATCGGCCAGTTCTATTGCTTTTTCCGACAAACCTTCCTTTTCGGTCCCAAAAACCAGAGCCAGCGGTTTGCTCACATCCATTTCATCCACAGGAACCGGATTTCCGTGAGGTGTTGTGGCGGCAATTCTGTAACCCTGCCGGCGCAGTTCGGTATAGCATTTTTCAATTGAATTTTCTTCATTGAAATGATTGATAGTCAACCATTTTTCGGCACCCAACGCAATCTCTTCATTAGGTTGAAATTTGTTCACATTTTCAATGGCAAAGACATTCTGAATGCCAAAACAATCACAGGTCCGGAGCACGGCACTGGCGTTGTGTCCCTGAAAAAGATTTTCGAGTGCAACCGCAAAATGCTGGGTGCGTTTCGAGGCAACTTCCTTAATCCTTTCCAGTCGCTTTTCTGTAATAAAATCAGTCAGAAACTCTGTCAGGTTGTCGATGTCAAGGTCTTTAAGATTGGGTTCGAATGCTTTCATATGCGGCGGAAAATTCTGAGGTTAAGGTTAAGGTTGAGGTTAAGGTTGAGGTTAAGGTTGAGGTTAAGGTTGAGGTTAAGGTTGAGCAGCTTTCAGCTGTGAGAATAAGATTGAGTTGGAGTTGTGCTAATGTATTGATTTGCTGTTGATTTGAAAATTTGATGATTTGAAAATTTGAAAAGAAATCAATTCAGCTTCTGCTCAGAGCAACGACGCTTCGGTCGGCACATATTGCTGACAGCTGATTGCTGTTAGCTACTTGTAACGTCTGTAACGCGTAACGATTGTAACGTCTACTTCTGCGAAGCAAGTGCATGAATACAAAGCTGATAGAGCAGGCGACAGCCCACCGTTTCATCCCATTGATTTTCATGATCAGGAGCTACTTCAACCAAATCGAATCCCACAATATGCCGGCCGCTTTTCACCAGTTTCTTTACGACATAAACGGCCTGTTCAAACGTAAGTCCTTCAGGTACAGGCGTTCCGGTATGAGGACACAAAGATGGTTTGAAAGCGTCGATATCGAAAGTAATATAAACCTGCTGTGGCAACGCTGCCACAATTTCATCGGTGATGGTTTTCCAGGTTTCTCCTTCAAACATGCGCTCTGTCATTATGGTATTGTAAAAAGTTTCAATTTTATCAGAAGAAGCTGCAAAATGAGCTTCATCATTACAAAGATCGCGAACACCCACCTGAACCAATTTGCCCATTTCGGGAACATTTTCCAACACATTCCGCATCACTGAAGCATGTGAAAACTGAAAATCAAGATAATGCTGCCGCAGATCGGCATGGGCATCAAACTGCAGAACACCCAGCCCCGGAAATTTTTTCGCTACTTCGGCAATAGCACTGAAACTTATGCTGTGCTCGCCACCAAGCAATGCCGGGATTTTGCCAAAAGCCAGACACTTGTTCACTTTGGCCGATACATAGGAATTCATCTGGACACAGGCCTCATTTACCTCATCCTGAGCGCGTTTCAGGCGATCGGGGAGAGGTTCGTCGCTGTTTTCAAGATGGTCGATTATGGTTTTCGATTTGCGGCGTTCAAAAGAATTCAGATCCATAATCCAGTCTTCGAAGGGGGCATAGAAAATGCCTTTTTTCCATTCATCGGGCAATTGAGTATCAAATAAATCAATCTGATACGATGCCTCAAGAATCGCTTCGGGTGCGTAGGCAGTGCCTTCACGGTATGAAGTTGTAACATCCCAGGGTACAGGAATAATCAGTAGAGCCGCATTGTTTTCGTCTTTGGGTAATCCGAAAATGCCGTTGTTTTTACTGAAATTTTTGTCCGGATCGAATGGAAATAGCATATTTGTATATATTGTGCTGCAAAAATACAATTTAATGTGTTAATGCGATAATCACGTGAAACGTGACAAGTGTGTTGATATGCTGATGATACGATTTGAAAATTTGAAAATGATCGTAGTATCCTTTGTTACCCTTGTCACCTTGTAACGTCTGTAACGTCTGTAACGATTGTAACGTCTGTAACCGTGAAAGTAAAATCGTACAGCAAAAAAAAATCGCAAAATCCTGTCAATCGATGTAAAAAAGAAATATATTTGTAAAAAAAACTACGAATTATGGGACTTCTCGGAAAAATCAAAGGCGAATTTATAGATATCATTCAATGGCTTGATCCTACCAATGATACTATCATTCACCGTTTCGAACGCTACAATAATCAGATTAAATACGGTGCGAAACTCACCGTGCGTGAATCGCAAATGGCTGTCTTCATCAACGAAGGCCAGATTGCCGATGTGTTTGGACCAGGTATGTACACGCTTGAAACACAGAATGTTCCTATTCTTTCTACATTGAAAGGATGGAAATATGGTTTCAACAGCCCCTTCCTTGCTGAAGTGTATTTTATCAATACCAAAAATTTTACCGACCGCAAATGGGGCACCAAAAATCCCATTATGATGCGTGATGCCGAATTCGGCATGGTTCGTCTGCGTGCATTTGGCAATTATCAGTTCAGGGTGGGTGATCCAGCCAAATTCATTAAGGAAATTGCCGGCACAGACGGAGCTTTTACTACGGATGAGATTGAAGGGCAAATCAAAGATGTGATTATGACCCGCTTTACCGATTACGTGGCTGAAGCCAAAATTCCTGTGCTCGATCTGGCCTCGAATTATAATGAATTGTCGAAAGGAATTCAGGAGCACATTAAACCGGAGCTCGATGAGTATGGTCTGAATCTGACTAAATTTTTAATCGAAAATATTTCGCTTCCGCCTGAAGTTGAAGCCATGATCGACAAGCGCTCGAGCATGGGCATTGTTGGTGATTTGAATCAATATACCAAATTTCAGACAGCCAATGCCATCGAAGAGGCAGCTAAAAATCCGGGAGGCGATGCTGGTGCCGGAATGGGAATGGGTATGGGTTTTGCCATGGCCAATCAGATGTCGCAAACGCTCAATCAGCCAAATCAACAACAGCAACAGCAGCAGCAAGCTCCGCCGCCACCGCTGATTCAGTATTTTGTTGCTGTCAACGGTCAGCAGTCAGGACCTTTTCCAATGCCAACGCTACAGCAAATGGTTCAACAAGGTTCGCTGACTAAAGAAACTCTTGTGTGGACCAATGGTATGGCCAATTGGGAACCCGCTGGTCAGGTACAGGCGCTTGCCGGAATATTTCCGGTGACTCCGCCACCCATGCCGCCACAGATGTAACACAACATTTTTCAACGTCCTGCTTCGGCGGGACGTTCTTTGTTTTGATCTTAATTTAAAATCAGAAAATCAATATGAGTGATCTTTCTCCGGAATTTGAAGGCAAACATGCCGAAACGCTCGAAACTAAATGCACCAATTGTGGTGCGGTTCTTAATTTTGCTCCGGGCACCAATCATTTGAAATGTCAGTATTGTGGTGCTGAAAATGAAATTTTTCCTGCCGAAGCACCCATCGAGGAGCTTGATTTTGAACAGTATCTTCAGGATGGCGCCATGAATGCTGATACGGTTCAGGTTGTTACTGTCAAATGTTCGGGTTGTGGCGCTTCAACTACTTTTCAGCCAAATATAGCCAGCGATACCTGTGCTTTTTGCGGTATGCCGATTGTTGTTAATGAGTCTTCGACAGCTACTGTTATCAAGCCAAAAAGTCTGTTGCCTTTTAAAATTACTCAGAAAGAAGCTTTTGAGTGTTTTCTCAAATGGTTGCGAAAATTGTGGTTTGCGCCTTCGGCGCTGAAAAAGTTTGTAAATCAGCCCGATAAACTCAGGGGAATGTATATTCCTTTCTGGACTTATGATTCTGATACCACAACGCGCTATACCGGCGCCCGGGGAACCCATTATTACGTTACTGAAACATATACTTCGAACGGAAAAACAGAAACAAGACAGGTTCAAAAAACCCGCTGGACGCCGGTTTCCGGAACCGTTTTCAAATTTTTTGATGATATTCTTGTGGTTGCTTCTACTTCGCTGCCCATGAAATATGTCAATAAACTTGAACCATGGGATTTTGAGAATCTGGCTCCATTCGACGACCGCTATCTGAGCGGATTCAGAACCGAGACCTATCAGATTGATCTGAAAAATGGTTTTGAGCTGGCTAAAAAATTTATGGAACCTGGAATCAGAGCGTTGATCAGACAGGACATCGGCGGAGATGAACAGCAGATTTATTCAGTAAATACACAGTACAGCAATATCAAATTCAAACATTTGCTACTGCCCATTTGGATCAGCGCCTATCGTTTCAAAAATAAAGTGTATCGCTTTCTGGTCAATGGCCGTACAGGCGAGGTTCAGGGCGAACGGCCCTACAGTTTCTGGAAGATTTTCTTCTTCACATTGGGTTGCATTGTCGTTATTGCAGGGCTTCTGTGGGCTTTTGGGGTGTTTAAATAAATGCTTTAAACCCTCGAAGGCATACGCGTCAACTTAAAGTAATTTCAAGGTATATCTGATTGA
>DAOPKE010000078.1:0-13032 GCA_035390965.1 Bacteroidales bacterium
TTTCGTTACGTGTTACAATCGTAACAAGGTAGCAGGGTGATAACAATTGTTATCAAATCAGCATAATTTCAGTTCAACCTTAGTCTTGACCTTATCTTTATAAATAAAAAAAGCCGGCGTTTGCCGGCTTTTTTGTAAAAGGTCTTCTTAGACTTAGAAGTGGAAGTACATCATCAGTGCTGCAGAAGGCATCAGGGTCTGGCCAATGCCATCATCAACCTGGAAGCCCATGCTGCTGCCACTGTTGGTACCTTCAAATGTTTCTTCTTCTGAAGCAACAGCTGCAGCATCCCATGTTTCAACGGTAACTGAACCGCGAGGGTTGGTTGTCATACCAAAGCCCCAGCCGAATTCAGCTGCGATTGAAATTTTAGGAGCAAAGAAATATTCGATACCAGCGAACCCACGGAGACCAAAAGTAATGGCCATGCCACTTTTCTGATCAATAATGCGGCCGTTGAGGGCTGATCCGTCACCATTGGTGTAACCATTGGTCATTGATTCGTTGTTCATTTCAACAGACCATGTGTTGTGAATAGAGTTGCTGGCAAATCCGAGGAGGAGTTCACCACCATAGAATCCCTGAACGCGGTTGTGACCACGACGGAATTCCAGGCCACCGCCAAGAATGATGGTGGAACCACCAATTTTGTTTACATCTTCCAGTTCGCCCCATTGTGTCGGGTCGGTAGGATTGGCTGTAATGTCAAACGGGTCGTCAAAGAAAGTTTTGGTTGTCATTGAACCAGTGTTGATGGCCAGTTTTCCGCGGATTGCTTTGGTGTCTTCGAGGAAGTATTTTCCAACCAATACATTGTTAAAACCAGTTACATAGCCAGGATGCTGGGCTGTGGTGCCGGCATTGGTCATAATGTCAGCTGCATTCAGGAAAAAGTCAACAACGGGAACGGCATTGAAACCAATTACATAGTCACCGGTTTCGGGAAGAATGGTAAAACCTTTCTTGCTTGTGAGTTCCTGTCCGTTAACCATGACGATGATTCCGAAAACCATTGTCAGAGAAATGAGGATTTTTTTCATAACAGTCGATTTTAGTTTAGACTTTGTTCGTTATTAATGCTGCAAATGTACAATATTATTCCCATGTTTTCATCGTTAAGCTGTGAAATATTTATCAACCAACGATTCTTGATATCTCATGGCTGGGTTTGTTTTTTGTAATGAATTGCAAATCAGCAGCAATGTTAATTCGACCCGATTGTACGCATGATACATATCACTATGTTGCAAAAAGACCTACTTTTGTGATTATTTTTGCAATTAAATAAAAATATCCATGAAAATATTTCTCTTTTTATTACAGATAGTATTGGTTCACATGGCCTTGGCTCAGAATGGCGTTGTCAGGGGTGTTGTACGTGACCAAAAAACAAATCAGCCCGTTCCCTTTGCTAATGTTGTGGTACAAAATTCAACCATTGGTTCTGTAACCGATTTCGATGGGAATTTTGTGATTTCGGGATTGTCCAATGGGTTTGTCAGACTGCAGGTTTCATCTGTTGGTTACACAACCAAAATTTCACCGGAAATTATGGTGACAAATTCAAATGAGACTTTTATTGAAATATACATTGCGGAAAATATAACAACACTGAGCGGTGTGACAGTAACGGCTGCCACCTTTGAACGTAACATTGAAAGCCCGGTGGCACTGCAAACGATTGGTATTTCAGAAATTGAGAAAAATCCCGGTGGAAATCGCGATATTTCAAAAATTGTGCAGTCTTTTCCTGGTGTAGGTCAGACTCCTGCACAGCGTAACGACCTGATTGTGAGAGGTGGTGGCGCCAACGAAAACCGCTTCTTTATTGACGGTATTGAATTTCCGAACCTGAATCATTTTGCCACCCAGGGCGCTTCAGGTGGTCCTGCCAGTATTATCAACGCTGATTTTATTCGGGAAGCTAAATTCTATACAGGTTCTTTTCAGGTCAATAATGGCAATGCCATGAGCTCTGTTCTTGATATGAACCTTATTACTCCGAGTAAGGATAAAGCTGTTCATCGATTTGCTGTTGGAGCCTCGGATCTGGCTCTTTCATACAATGGGCCGCTGTCAGGAAACACCGGACTGCTAGTGAGTTATCGTCGCTCTTACCTGCAGTTTTTGTTTGCTGCTATTGGATTGCCTTTTTTGCCAACCTATAATGATTATTTGATTAAAACAAAAACCACCCTTAAAAACAGCGACGAAATTACATTTTTCAGTCTGGGTGCCTATGATGTCAGCCGCTTGAATCTTGAACGTAATGAAACCGAAGAACAAAGATACCTTTTATCCTATCTACCCGAAACCAACCAGTGGAATTATACTATTGGTGCCACTTACCGACATTTCAAAAAAAATGGCTACATCAACTATATTTTATCCAGAAATATGTTCCGTAATCAATCTTTTAAATTCCAGGACAATATTGAAGTTGATTCGCTCAGAATTCAGGATTATTCTTCGGATGAAATTGAGAATAAATTCCGTTTCGAAAATGTTTTCTTCACCAAGGGGTGGCGTTGGCTTACTGGTGCATCAGCTGAATACGACCGCTATTCCAATTCAACCTATCAGAAATTTTTTGCTGGCGGCAGTCCTCTGACTTTGAATTATAATTCGGAATTTGATTTTTTCAGATTTGCCGTATTTGCCCAGGTGAGCGGTAAAATCATGAACAATCGTTTGGGTGTCAACATTGGTTTAAGAACAGATGCAAACACTTACGACGATGAAATGCTGAATCCTTTGAATCAGATTTCACCCCGTCTGAGTCTCAATTACAGTTTGACTGAACGATGGTTTGCAACAGTATCTGCCGCAAGATATTCGCAGTTGCCGGCATACACTACTTTGGGTTATAGTGATAATGGGGTGTTGGTAAACAAAAAAAATAACCTTTCGGCCATTGGAGTGAATCATTTCATTGCCGGAGTTGAATTTATTCCGAACGATGACAGCAGAGCCACCTTTGAAGCATTTTTTAAAGGGTACGACAATTATCCTGTTTCGCTTCGCGACTCGGTGAGTCTTGCCAATAAGGGCGGCGATTTCGGTGTTGTCGGTGATGAGCCAGTTGTTTCGTCCGGAAAGGGCAGAGCTTATGGTTTTGAGTTTCAATATCGTCAAAAAGTAATTGATAAACTCAATATGTTGTTTACATACACTTTCGTACGCAGCGAATTTTCGGGTTTGGATGGCAGTTTTATTCCTTCGGCCTGGGATGCGCGTCACATTATCAATGTGCTTGGCAGCAGAAATTTCAAACGAAACTGGACATTGGGGATTAAATGGAAATTTTCTGGTGGTGCTCCATATACTCCATATGATGAATACACCTCGTCGCTCGTGCAGGCCTGGGAAGCACAAGGGAGGCCATATCTGGATTACGACGCCTACAATACGCTTCGATTCAAGCCATTTCATCAACTTGATGTGAGGGTTGACAAGGAGTATTTTTTTAATAAATGGAGTTTGACATTGTATATGGATATTCAAAACGCTTATAGCTTTAATGCGCAATCGCAGGATATTTTTATTCCTGTAAGCGATGCTTCGGGAAATTATGTAATCACAAATCCTTCCGATCCGGCTGCATTGCAACGCTATGAAATGAAGAGAATCGAAAATTCATCAGGCACGCTGTTGCCAACTGTTGGAATCATTGTCGAATTTTAAAAAGGATCTTTCATGAAAACAATCATATTTATTTCAGTACTTGGATTGATGGCTTTTACTTCATGCCGTAATTCCAACAGACATTTGCCTGAGCCACTTTCCTTGATTACAAATGTGAAGGGTGCCGGTCATACTTTTGAAGTTTCGTTTTTTTCAGGCAAACAATTCAATCATCCGGTGATTGCTGTCTGGCTTGAAACCAGCGACGGTAGCTATATTCAAACGCTGTATATAAGTAAATCTGTAGCAACCGGTTACTTTCAGCATGGTGACACCAAAAGCGGCAGATGGGCTCCGGGTCCGCGTCGCAGGCCTGCTACTGTTCCTTATTGGTCGCATAAACGTAATGTGCAGGAAGCTGATGGACTATTTGTACCAACCGCTGCTACGGCCATTCCTGATGCCTACACAGGACCAACTCCGCTGAAAGATTTTGTTCTGAAATCAAAAAGCGATTCGTCATTGCATCAGTTAGTGCGGCTAGTGCTTGAAATCAATCAGGCATTCGACTTTAACCGAAGTTGGACTACAACTCGTTTTCCGAACGATCAATACTATGCAACTTCAGGACAGCCATCGCTTGTTTATGCAACTGATGTTATTGATCTGAACACGCCGGCAGAAAAATATGAAATGAAACTTCTTGGCCATGGACATTATTCCGGCGCTACGGGCGAACTTTTTACCGATGTTAGCGGCCACACTACAGCGCTGGAGATTGTGAAACAGGTGGTCGTAAAGGTAAAGTAAACCTCTTCTACAGTGGTGACCAGTGAGTTGTGATCGGTGAGCTGGGAAATGGTTAATGGTTATCGGCAATTCATACTACACTTCTTCCTTCGTCCGCCGTGGCGGATGTGCAGATGCTATAAACGTTTACCCCAAAAATTAAGATAGTTGGTTCTTTTGAAGACGACTACTCCGCCTCCGGCGGAGTAAACTCCCTCGTCGAACAATAATAGCCCGAAGAATTCACGTTTTACGTGATGCCCTGAATGCTGAGTATGCGAAGCTCAGGGCTTCGGGGACAGAGCACGCGAAGCACCTTTGAGATGGAAGGTTACGCGTCTTAGACGCGCAAGACGCGCCGAATAAATGATAAACATTAAATTCGATGTTCATAATTCAATCACACTTCCGATCTATAATCAAAAATCTCAAATCCTTGTTCTTAAATCATTTCTTCCTAACTTTGCATCTTAAACTGAATCATGCGCTTATTCCTGTATTTTTTTCTCATGATGCTTCTGCCTGTGTTAGTTACAGCTCAGAATCATAAGCATGATACGTTGAAGCGTGATACATTGCTGACGCATTATTTTTCTTTGTCGCCCGATTTTTATCTCATGCATGATTCGCTTGAGTTTAGCGCGGATGTTGAATCTTTCAATGGTTTCAGTCCTTTAAACAGTTTTGCCTGTGTGGCGAGCAATGGTTTGCTGGGATCGCCTTATCAGACTCTTTGGTTCCCGGAGCATGTTCATCAATTGCATATAGATTATTTCGATTTTTTCTATAAGCCCGATGCTTATTTGTTTACCAGATCCGGTATCCCGGTTTTTACCGATACACTTCCTTTTTCAGTTGCATCTTATTCCAACGGGTATAAAAGGGAGCAGTATTTTGATTTTTTACATTCCCAACCGTTGACCAGACAATGGCATCTTACGCTCGACTATAGGTTGATCGGTTCTCCCGGTGCTTATAAAAATCAGAAAAACAGTTTGAGTAATTTTTTTGCAATAACAAATTATCACACAAAATCAGAGAGGTATCATTTTACTGCCGGCATCATTTTCAACAGGATTTTTCAGCAGGAAAACGGCGGGATAAAATACCAAAACGAGTTTGTTGATACAACAGTTTATGATCGTGCGCTCACCGATGTGTATTTGTATTCGGCGCAAAATCAAATGCGGCAGAATGATTATTTTATAACTAATGAAATTCGCTTCGGCGGGAAAAAGGATGGAAGACATCGGTTGTATTTGCAACATACATTCAATCTGCGTCGTGAACGTCATATGTATTACGACTCCTTTGACCCGGACAGTGCATATTATTCTGTTTGGAATACCGCTTCAACAGCCGATAGTGTCAATCATTATGCTTTCGAAAATTCGATAACAATGGGCAATCGGTATTCAAAATACTTACGCTGGTATGCCGATGTATTTGTATCATCCGATCATGTTTACAATACCGGAACTGATACATTGCTGTCGCATAAAGTTCTTACAGCAGGTGTTTCATGGAATTTTCAAAATGGTTTCGGGCTGTTGATTCATGGTTCAACAGATGTTTTTCCTGTTTCGGGTGGTGATCGCGAAATACATTCTGAATTTATCAGTAATGATTCGCTGAAATGGCGCCCGCATTTGCGATTCAGCTATAGCATGCGTAGCCCCCGTTATTTTTTCTTTCAGTACTCTGGCAATCATTTCAGCTGGCAGCACGACTGGCAGCAGTCGAACACTATTATGGGAATGGGCGGTATTGCTTACAAAAATATCGACCTGACTGCTTATTTTACAAGGTTTTCAAATTACATGTATTTCAACGGTTCCGCATTTAATCAGGGAGGGACAGGCAACGCTCTGGGAATAAAAGCTTCGGCCGATGTGAAATTTGGGCGTTTTTATTTCGTTGGGACAGCCGGCCTGCAGGATGTTATTCATGCTAATTATCTGAATTTGCCGCCTTGGTTTGCCAAAGCGGAACTGGCTATGCGAAACAGCGTTTTCAAGAAAGCACTGACTTTGAAAACCGGTATCAGTGCATGGATTAATGGCCTCTATTATGCCGATGCATACAACCCGGCTTTGCAGATTTTTTATATGCAGCGGCAAACAAAAACAGGTGGATTTGTTTATCCAACTGCCTTTGTCCGTGCTCAGATCAAGCGCGCTGTTGTATTTGTTGAGATTATTAATTTTACTGCCGGTTTTACAAAAGTAAATTACTGGCAGATTCCCGGATATCCGCTCCCCGACAGGGGTTTCCGGTTTGGTGTAACGTGGAGTTTTCTAAATTAAAAGATTGATATGGCATTGAAAGTTGGCATTGTAGGCCTTACGAATTGTGGTAAAACAACTATTTTTAATTGTATCTCGGATGCAAAAGCTGAGGTGAGTACCTTTGCATTCAGCACCACCAAGAGCAACCTGGGAACAGCTCATGTCCACGATCCCCGTTTGTATGAACTTGACAAACTTATCAAAGCTGATAAGGTTGTGCCGGCAACCGTCGAGCTGGTCGATATTCCGGGATTGGCTAAGGGTGCGGGACAGGGCGAAGGTATCGGAAATTCTTTTCTCAACGATGTGCGCAATGTCGATGCACTGATTCATGTGGTTCGCTGTTTCGATGACCCATTGTTGCCTCACATGGATGGAAGTATTGACCCTGTGCGGGATAAGGAAAATCTTGATTTCGAATTGCAGGTGAAAGACCTTGAACAGATTGACCGTAAACTGCAGAAAGTAGAAAAAGCTTTTAAAACCGGCGACAAATCAGTAAAACCGGCGTACGACAGTCTGTTGAAATTTAAAACGCAGCTCGAAAATCTGGGCAATATCCGTTCACTTGATTTGAACGATGATGATGAAAAACTCATTCGTGAATTGTATTTACTGACTGCAAAACCGGTGATGTATGTTTGCAATGTGGATGATGCTTCCGCTGCAACAGGCAATGATTATTCCGTAAAATTTACTGAAGCAGTTAAAGGTGAAAACACCGAAGTCATCATTGTTGCAGGCCGTGCCGAAGCTGAGATTGCTGAGCTTGACGAAACCGATCGCGTTGATTTTCTGAAAGATTTGAATCTTGCCGAACCTGGTGTTCGCCGAATTACGCGTGCTGCTTACTCATTATTGAATCTGATTTCATTTTTCACCGTTGGTGGTGTCGAAAACCGCGCATGGAGTGTTCCGCGCAATACACCTGCACCACAAGCCGCAGGCGCCATTCACAGCGATCTCGAACGCGGCTTTATCCGTGCTGAAGTGATTGCTTACAACGATATGATTCAGTTTAAAACCGAAGCTGCCTGTAAAGAAGCTGGCAAAATGCGTGTCGAAGGTAAAACCTATGTTGTTCAGGATGGAGATATTCTGCATATTCGTTTTAATGTTTAATTAAATTTGAAAAAGTAGATAAATGGGTAATATTTGTAGATTGATCAATAAATATTGCTGCTTATTCGGTGTTGGGTGTGATAAAGTGTTATTTGTATTGATTATAAATTAAAATATTTTTCTACTTTTGTAATGTAAACCTGAAGAATGAAAAAGGTGTGTGTGAAAATATTGCGTTTGTTGCTGCCGGTCCTGTTTTTGGGCTATATGAGCAGTGCAACGTTGTTTATGCATACGCACTATATCAATGGAGTTGCCGTTGTTCACTCTCATCCATACAAATCGGCCGATGACGGTTCTTCGGGTCATCAACATAGTAATCAGGGGTTTTTGCTGATTGCTGTTCTTTCTCATATTTCTGTTTTGGTTGCTGCTGCTGGAATTGTTTGTCTGGCGGCTTTTGTTTTTTATAAAACCAGACAGTTTGTTACCAGAAGGAAAGCTTTAATCGGATTGATTCATTGCTCTGCTTTTGGTTTGAGGGCTCCGCCCTTTTCGGTTTCATGCTAAATACTGTTTCGGATTAATCTCCGGACCCCGCTTCTTATTTAAGTTGCGGTATGTTTCAACTGTTTAATTGAAGTATTTTATGAAACCACTTTTTTTTGTTTTTTTATTTCTTTTTTTGTTTGAATCTGTGTCTTTTGCACAGCATGGTGTTACGGATGCCAACGTAGTGGGGCATGTGCTGAATAAAAAAACCGGTGAACACATGCCTTTTGTAAGCATTGCTGTTAAAGGAACCACCATTGGTTGTCTGACCGATTATACCGGACATTACTATTGTATTAATCTTCCTGTTGGGCATTATACCATCGTTGCATCAATGATGGGATTCAAACGTGTTGAGCAAGATGTGGAAGTTCTTGCTGATAAAGTGATTGAACTGAATTTTGAACTCGAAGAAGATCTGGTGATGCTTAACACGGTGGTTGTGTCTTCAAACCGCGATGAAACCAATCGTCAGGAAACCGGAAATATAGTGAATGTCCTCACTCCGCGTTCTTTCGAAAACACCAACAGCACATGTCTGGCGCAGGGATTGAATTTTCAGCCCGGTTTACGTGTGGAAAGCAATTGTCAGAATTGCGGATTTCAACAGGTGCGCATCAATGGACTTGAAGGTCCTTATTCTCAGATATTAATTGATAGCAGGCCCATTTTCAGTGCACTGGCCGGCGTTTATGGAATTGAACAGATTCCCGCCAATATGATTGAACGGGTCGAAATTGTGCGTGGTGGCGGATCTGCATTGTTTGGTTCAAATGCCATTGGCGGCACCATCAATATTATTACACGTGAACCGCTTGGAAATTCTGCTGTTTTCAGCAACAGCACAAGTTTGATTTATGGAAAGACTGCTGATATTAATTCATCGTTCAATGCTTCGGTGGTGTCCGACGATATGAAGTCCGGATTGGTGATTTTTGGTTCTGCCAGACAGCGTTCGCCTTTTGATTATGATGGTGATGGTTTTAGCGAAATAGGTAAAATTGATTCAAAAAATGTTGGAATCCGCTGGTATTATAAAACCAGCAATTACAGCAAACTCTCGCTCGAATACCACAATTTGGATGAGTTTCGTCGGGGCGGAAATAAATTTGATTTGCTGCCTCACGAATCGGATATTACCGAACAGGCTCAACACCGCATTAATTCAGGCGGTTTGCGCTATGATCTGTTTTCAAAAAACAGCAAACGCAAGTGGAGCATTTATTCATCGGCTCAGCATATCAAGCGTGATAGTTATTACGGTGCTCAGCAGGATATGAATGCATATGGGTCAACGACCGACAATACAATGGTTGGGGGAACACAGTTTTCGCAGAGTTTCGATACTTTGCTTTTTATGCCGGCTAAGTTGACAATGGGTGGTGAATTTTCTTACAACGCTTTGAACGATATTATGCTTGGGTACAATCGGGTTCTGAAGCAGGATGTGTCGGTTGCCAGCGCTTTTTTCCAAAATGAATGGAAGAATAAAAAATATACCATTATTGGTGGAGCGCGTTTCGATAAACACAACCTGATTGAAAAACCCATCATCAGCCCGCGTGTGAATGTGCGTTTTACACCTTCTGAAATGTTTGCTTTTCGTGTAGGTTATTCAACCGGATTCCGCGCGCCGCAGGCGTTTGACGAAGACCTGCATATTACGGCTGTGGGAGGCGATGTTGTTTTGATTGTTCTTGATCCTGATCTGCAGACCGAGCGCTCACAAAGCTATTCAGCATCTATCGATTTTTATAAAACGATTGGTAAAATTCAGCTGAATATTCTTGCCGAAGGTTTCTACACACATCTTGATGATGTATTCTATTTGGATGAAATCGGAACCGATGCATTGGGAAACATTGTGCTGGAGCGCCGTAACGGCCCCGGCGCGGTTGTCAAAGGGGTGAATATTGAAGGAAAATTGGCTCCTGCCGCCAAATGGCAATTTCAGTTTGGCTTCACCTTTCAAAACAGCTTGTATGATGAAACCCTCTCCTGGAGCGATGATTCATCGATTGTGCCGCAACGCAGAATGTTCCGTGCTCCGGATATGTATGGCTATATTACTTCTACCTATTCGCCGGTCGATGCTTTCAAATTGTCAATATCCGGAACATATACCGGCCCTATGCTGGTGCAGCATTTCGCGGGTTACATTGAAAATGATACCGAATTTTTAACCCCCGGTTTTTTTGATGCAATGGCAAAAATTTCTTACACTTTTAAGCTTGGGAAAACCAATTCTTTGGAGATAAACGGAGGTGTACAGAATATTCTCAATCATTATCAAAACGATTTTGACCAAGGTACTTTTCGCGATGCTGGCTATATGTACGGCCCTTCTGCTCCGCGTACTGTGTTCGCCGGCTTGAAGTTTTCGCTGTAGCTTTTTTCAAATTTGTGGTTTGTTTTTCAAGACCGTTGTCTGGTTTTCCAGGTGATGGTCTTGTTTTTTTTCAGAATGTTTTTTCGAAATAGTTCATTAATTTTGCATTCTCATATCTATTTAATTATGCAAGCTCACTCATTCAGTATATTCGAAGTTTTCATGCTCCTTTGCTTTGCATGTAGCTGGCCTATTTCTATTATGAAAGGCATTCGCACAAAGATAGTGATTGGCAAAAGTCCGTTGTTTCTTATTTTGCTGATTATTGGTTATGCCATGGGCATCACCCACAAAGTGCTCTACCACTACGATATCGTTACGTATTTATATGCATTCAACATGCTGCTGGTTGCCACCGACCTGATCATCTACTTTCGCTACATCGGCGACAACAAGCGTAATCTGGCTTTGAAGAAGGCGGATATTGAGTGAGCAAAATGAATTTGTTGAAGCTAATACTGCTCTAATTTGTCGTAGGTAATATTCAAACATGGCAGTTTGTTCCTGTCTTTTTCAACCGGTATGATTATTTTTTTTGCCCTATCTATAACATACCTTGTGGTCAATGCACTGTCGCTGTCAGTCACTACATCTTCATCTATTGTTATGGTGTCGTTTGAAATGTAATAGTCGTATGGATATGAATAAGAATAGTCCACAAATCGTTTATGCAAAACGCATTGTCCGTTCTTTTTAAAATCTAATTTAAAAGACAAGTCTGTATTTTGTATTATCTCAGGAATTGAATCGCTTGCATGAAAAAGCTGGACTGACAGAATGGGTTTGCCTTTTACAAAATCCTGTTTCAAAAGAATGTTAAGCGAAATACACAGAACAAATGTCGAAACGGAAAGTATGACGAATTTCTTTTTAGGATAAAATACGATCGAAAGTATAAAAAAAGTTAAGAATCCGACAACAAAATATACTCCAATAAACAGATCCATATAGCCATGTGATGCTCTAGTCCTATTGAAAAACCATGTGTGTAAAATCCCTGTAATGACAAGAAGTACAAAGAAAATATAGGCAGTTCGTTTTTTCATATATTGAGACATTAGTTAAAATTGAAGAATAAATTCTCTTGTAATCCATCACTCACTCCCGCTCTCCGTTTTTTTCCGCTCGTTATAAATCGGAATAGAATAATAAATTCCAACCGACGGAAACACAGTCATGCTGCGGTCAAACGAATAGTAGTTGAAATCGCCGAAGAATTTTACGCCAACCGGGCTGTAGAAAAGTTTCGGATACGAAATGCCAGCCCTCAGATGAAAGCTTTTCTCGTTCTGATTGCTGAGCGAAAAATCATAATTTGTTTCTGCAAAAAGATCGGTCAGATAGCCAAGGCGCACCGAACCATTGATGTAGGGTCCCAGTGTTACATAATTCATGGCCGAATTGTTCAGCTTCAGGTTGAATCCGGCTTCATAATTAATCCTTCTGGGTGCGTATTTCCACATCCCGAAACCTGTGTGAAACGAATAATAAGTTTCATTATTGCTTTCAACAGATTTGCCGGCGGCCACACCCGCATTGATTTCTTTCATTCCGGTGCTGGGCATCATTCTATAACAAGTCGCCTGTCGCACCCTTCATCCATCGCCGATGGCCGTAATTGTCAGCAACAGCGCGCCTATTTTCATTTTATACGCTATCCACGATTTCGATCTGCCCTTCGTAAAATACACCATGATGGAAACCACCGCAAAGGCAAGCCCGATAAAAATCAGAAAAGCGTACACAATGTTTTTCTTACTCATGGAATATCTGATTTAATGCGGCTTTTAGCTTTGAATAATGGTTGTTTTTTTACGCAGAATGCAAAAATACACAACTACATTTTGCAGTTCTGTAGAACAAATCTATGAAATGTTTTGTAAAAATGAAGATGTTTTACTCCTGGAGTTTCAAAACAATCTCTTCTTTTAATTTGGGAAGATGATTGATAATGATGCTCCAGACAAGCTCATCGGATATTTTATCATAGCCGTGGGCTATTCGGTTTCGGGTTCCGATAATTTTCTGTACATGTTCCAGAGAAAATTCTTTGTCCCGTTTCAGAATTCTGTTAGCGGCTTCACCAATTATTTCAAGATCTCGTTCAACAGCACGTTTGGTGCGGATATCACGGACATACTCTTAAAATATTTTTGAGCGATCAGCAAAGTAACTTTCCACCTCTTGAATGGCCTGAAGAATATCGTAAAGCCATGTTTTGATTTCAACATCCATAAATCAGCTGTTTTGATGAATCAATGGATTGTTTTAAATCAGGCGTGTCCGGTTTAGGTAATTCACAAATCACGACAAACAGCTTGCAGAGC
>DAOPKE010000079.1:0-12866 GCA_035390965.1 Bacteroidales bacterium
TGGATTCCGTGTTTTCATTCATAAGCGCCTCCATTGGAGTGAGACCGTTGAGTGAGCCATGTGCTGATTTTACAGGTTTTCCCAACGCCAAAATGTCACCTCCGGCGACGATTCCGGGATGGGAAAACGCGCGTCCAGAGCAGAGTTCGCATTTGCATAAAAAATTTCTTGAGAAAAGCCGTATCTCAAATATTCCGAAAATGCCCGCTCAAAGTACGGTGTCGCTATATATGGTTTTCGGATCAGAAAATATGCGGTCAGCGGAAATAATCTATTCGAAGCGCAGCGCAGAAGTACTATCCGGATGTCTGTTTGAGGAGCGTAGCGACGAGTTATATCCGGTTGGAGCTGACCGTTTATTTTCCCGAAAACCATATCAGGCGACTAGCTTTTCTGGAGTTTATGCCGCTGAAAGCGGTAATACTTTTCTTGAAGTTTATCCTGAGCTTGTCGAAGGACAATGAAAAAGAAAAGTACGCTCGGCAGTATGCCAAGATTATATGCTATTGCGAGATTGGTGTGATAGGTGCGTTTCATTGAATGAAAATACAAACATAGCATAGCTTGCCGTAAAATCTCTCACAGAAAGGTTATTTATTGCGTTTCCATCTGCTTATTCAATGTGAGAATAAGTACGATATAGAAATATTCAGAGGTTCCCATAAATCAAAAAAAATATAGCTTTGCCATCTGCGACTGAAATAATTACTTAAGCTTGATATTGTATTTAATAAAAATGTTTTCCTTACGTTTCCAGTATTACGTCATTATTTATCGTAAAAGGCATAATATCAAATATATACAAAATTATGCAGCGACTCCTCCGGAGTCATCCAAATTCATGGATTATTCAATGTTTACTTTTGGAATAAAAAAAAGCAGGCGCGGATACCTTTCTGCGCCTGCTTTTAGGTAAGCTGTATTTTCAGCTTGAATTTTTAGTTATGACGAATCACCAGCGGCTTCCTGATATTTATGCTCTCATTGCTGAAACGTAATATGTAGAGCCCGTTTTCAATATTTTCCGTATTCAGGATGGTTGTTTCATTACACCGAACCGATTCAATCACGCGCCCATCGGTCGAAATCCATTCGGCAAGATATTCACCCGATGGCAATCCATTTATATAAACAGCATCAGCTGCCGGATTTGGATAAAGAGTAAGGGAATAATTCTGTTCATCTATTGCTGAGCCAACGAGTACGACTACGGTTGCTGTGCTTGTATCAACACAGACTCCATGATGAGCAATCAGTTGTACGGTGTAAGTACCTGTCGAAGTATAGGTATGGGATGGATTTTGTGTAGAAGCCGATGCTCCGTCACCAAAATCCCAGGCCCAATCGGTTGCAGCAGGCGAACTGGCATCGGTAAAAATTACCTCAGCAGTAGATGGCAGGAAAACAGTGTCTTCTGAAAGTGTGAAGGCAGAATAGAATGTAGAGCATGTATCAAGAACGAATGTGCTTCCGTAATGTTTGAAAATACCATCTGTTGCATAGTTATGAAAAGATCCTGACCATCCGGTTTTATGGTCTGCAAAAGCAACAGCCAGATGCTGTGTGGTATCCATACTGGTGAAATCTGTCCAGTTTGCCCCATCGTCGGTTGAATAGGAAATTCCCATGAAAGGCGTTGTGGCATCGGCGCCAACACTAACCCATGTTGATGCTGTTCCTGGTACATGGCAATAATCGTTGTTATACCAGTTGCCATAGAAACTGATGATATTCCATGTTGCACCGCCATCGTGTGTAATGTAGGCCGAATAAGGTGTAGTATTCATGCGGATGATACCGTCGTTGAGTGAGCGGAATTTTACGGCAAATTGATTATCCGTTGCAATGGGAACGGTAATCAAAGACCAGGTATGACCATAATCGCTTGATTTCAGAATATGAGATTTATTGGTACTGAACCAGATGGTGCTTCCAACAACAGAATAGTAGCCGGTAACACCATATTCTCCGCTAACCGGTGCCGGAATATTACCTGAAGGTACTCGTGTCCATGTCGTACCCCCATCTTCAGTTGTATATAATTCAAAATATCCTTCATTCGGATCGCCCATGCAGAATCCGGTGTCGGCATTCCAGAAATGAACGACATTCGGAAATCCGTTGGGTGCTGCAAACGATGCTGTTGTCTGCGGATTCCAGGTGGTTCCGCCGTCTGATGTATGCAGTATCACACCTCCGCCGGTGCTTGCATTATAGGCCGGAATCCATGCATTGTTGTTGTCAACTGCGCAAATCATGCTCAGTCCGTAACCCGTGTAACCGCCAACTACATAGGGTGTCCAGCTTGTTCCTCCGTTGGTTGTTTTGGTGAATTCCTGAATATTGTTTGCTGTGTTTGCTCCGTCGTAAGCAGTAGCCCAAACAGTATTGGAATCAACAACACTGATGAATTTAATGCCGCGCGATGTGCTTGTGAACGCTGTGTTTTGCAGAGTCCATTGAGCGATGGATGCAAATGCGACAAATGATAAAACTAAAACAGTAAATAATCTTTTCATAGGTAATGTTTTTTTACAAATATAAATATTTTATAAGATAAGTCAATAAAATTCTTCCTGAAAATACCACTTTTCTATGTTTGAAAGCAATCCGGCAGGCCGGAACAATTCAGGCTGGGCGTAGTCTGAAATATAAAATCCGTTGGGTTGAGTCTGGAGACTTTACCCGGCAAATAAATTTATAAAGACTACCCCCGGCCTGAGATATCAGCAAAAAACATTAAAAGGAATAATGTTCCGCTATTTTGATAATAATGCGGTTAACTTCATCGGCACTCAGGGCGGCCATGAGTTCGGCTTTGAATGGTTTGAAGTCACTCAGTCCTTTGAAATATTGCGAATATTGTTTTCTCATTTCAATCACAGCCCTGCGTTCGCCTTTCAGGTTGATTGATTCAAGTAAATGACGGCGGCAGGTGGCTGTTTTGTGTGCAATCGTAACGACCGGAATAGTTCCTCCTTGCAATAGAGCCCTGATCTGACCAAAAATCCATGGATTTCCAATCGCTGCACGACCAATCATGAGACCATCGGAACCAGTGATTTTTATTGCTTCTAACGCTTTTTCCGGACTATTGATGTCGCCATTGACAATAACCGGAATCTGTAAAACTGCTTTGACAGCAGCAATGGGATTCCAGTCGGCGGTTCCACCATATTGCTGTGCACGCGTTCGTCCATGTATTGCCAATGCTTTGACTCCTGCATCTTGTAGTCGCAGAGCTGCTTCTTGCACAACAATATTCTGTGCATCCCAGCCCAGCCGGGTTTTGGCAGTAACCGGAATTTGTACCGCATTGACAGTTGCAGCTGCGATTTCCTGCATTAGTGGCAGATTGCGGAGCAGGGCAGCACCGTTTCCTTTTGAAACCACTTTTTTTACGGGACAACCAAAATTCAGATCAATGATGTGTGCACCGTTTTCTTCGGCAACACGAGCTGCTTCGGCTACTGATTCGGGTTTGTTGCCGAAAATTTGCACCCAGCGCAGTTCTTCTTCATGTGCGGCATCCATTTTCCGAAGACTTTTTTCGATATTGCGTATAATGGCTTCGGAGGAAATAAATTCGCTGATTCCCGCATCAGCTCCTTCCGAAAGGCAAATCCTGCGAAAGACTGTATCTGTGATTCCTTCCATGGGAGCCAGAATGAGCGGTGTCTGTATGTTTTCGAGGCCGGGAAGATTCATCTTTCTTTTTTCAATTTCATACATGTTGCAGTCGTGCAATTCATCATAATGATGATTAAAATGCAAGTGTTTTAAGAGTATGCAAAGTTACGAAAATAGTGTTCTGATATATGTATTGGCTGTTTGTGCCAGAAGCGTTGTTTTTGTTGATATAGTCTCTTGTGAGGCATCCTCATTTCCAATCGGCCTTTGTTTTTTTCGTTACTCTGTGAACCGAAGTGCATGAAATGCGCTGAGCTCATGCGATGTCCTGAGATTGAAGAAGGGAGCACCTTGCTAAAGTGATTTAATGAGTGAATAAACTGCGATTCAAGATGTCTTTTGCATGTATTAATGCGTTTGCCCTGATGAGTATGATATGTCTTTTGCTGCATGCTTTAGTAATTAATATATTTGCATTGTCAAAACAAACAGATTATGCAAAGTCCACTCAAGGGCAAACATCCGGCTATTCAGCTCATTTCTTTTGTAGGATTATCGCTTGCCGGCGTGATTGCAGTGATGTTTATCGGCATGCTTGCCGGGGTTTTCATCTGGGGTCCTGCCTTCACCGATTCGTTTCTGGTTGCAGGAAAAGGTGAAGATTATATCCTGCACATGAAATATCTTCAAATCCTCAGTCATTTGGGAATGTTTATCGTTCCGGCTTTTGTTTTTGGCTGGCTTGCCGGTGGTAACGCCATACGTTATTTTTCGCTGAATAGAGGCATGAGTGTTCCGGTTTTTCTCGTTTCCATTGCTTTGATTTTTTTATCTCAGCCATTGATAAATCTGCTTGCTGAGTGGAACAGCACATTATCGTTGCCTGAAAGTTTGAGTGGAATTGAATCATGGATGAAAGAATCTGAAGAACAAGCCACCGCATTAACCGGTTTATTTATGAAAGACACCCTTTGGAGCAGCATGGTTTTCAATTTATTGATGATGGCTGTTATTCCGGCTTTGGGCGAAGAGCTTGTTTTTCGGGGTGTTCTGCAGCGTTTGTTGATTAAATGGTTTCGGCCGGCATGGATATCCATTCTTTTCACAGCCATTATTTTCAGTGCGTTTCATATGCAGTTTTATGGATTTTTGCCTCGTCTGATTCTGGGTCTGATATTGGGTTACGCTTTTTATGCAACTGGCCGTTTGTGGGTTCCAATCGTTATTCATTTCATCAACAATGGAATGGTGGTAGTTGTAACATGGCTCTATGAGCTTGGTTTCAATCAAATGAATCCGGATACTTTCGGTAATTTCAACGACAACCCTCTTTTTCTTATAATATCTTTATTCCTTTTTACTGCATCGCTTGTTATCTTTGCAAAACTTGCCAAAAAACACAGATATGAACAAAGCGCAGCTATATAACAGAATTTTTGTTCAGCTCGAAGATTTACTGAAAAAAAGTCCGGCGCCTGTTGCCTCGATGGCTACGGTTTCGGCTGTTTTGTTTCATAAACTCAAGCATTATTCGTGGTGTGGATTTTATTATTTAAACAGCGGCGATTTGATTGTTGGTCCTTATCAGGGTCCTGTTGCATGCCAGATGCTTGCGCGCCACAAAGGCGTTTGCTGGGCAGCCATTGATACCCGAAAGTCACAACTGGTGCCCGATGTGGAACAATTTGCTGGTCATATCGCTTGTGATTCACGCACCAAAAGCGAGGTAGTGGTTCCATTGCGCAATGCCTACGGCGAGGTCGTCGCTGTATTTGATGTTGATAGTCATGTATTGAATTCGTTTGATGCCGATGATGTGCAAGGAATCGAGAAAATTATGCAATTACTTGAACCATTTGAAATATGATAACACTTGTTCTGGCGCTTCTGGCTATTGGCTTTTTGCAGATTTCGGTAACGTATCGTCATGCATTGCTTTTTTCCAAAGCCAGTATTGGTAAGTTGCTCCTTGTTTCATTCCTGCTTACGATCATGAATAATCTGATGGCGTGGGTAGCGTTGTTGTTTACCAATGCCATCCGCGATACCATGTTTTTCGACAGTACTTATGCTGCCATGTTTATCCTTGCAATTCTTGCTTTTAAGGCCTATTTCAATACACGTAGAAGCAAAATTGCTGATAACGTTTTTGATATTACACAACCAAAGTTGCTTGTTTTATTGGGACTTGCCACATCCTTCGAGGTTTTTATCGCTGTAATGGGTGCTGGAATGATTGAAACAGAACTGGTTCCGGCATTGATTATTGTGCTTGCTGTTTCATTGTTTTTTTCCATGCTTGGATTTCTTGCAGGCCGCCGCCCAAGCCAGATTACATCTATACGGGTTTTTATTCTGATTGCTTCGGTGTTTTATTTGCTGGCAGCTTTGTCAACCATATACTTTTTATTGTAAATTTGTCGCTTTGTCGCTGAAAAATCCGGCTTTATGAAAATACGAATTTCCAAAGAATTTTCCTTCGAAATGGCTCATGCGCTTGATGGCTATGATGGCTTGTGCAGGAATGTTCATGGCCATTCATATCAGCTTACAGTGACTTTGACCGGAGAGCCTGAATCCGATATTCAATCGCCGAAATACGGGATGGTGATGGATTTTGGTGATTTGAAAAAAATTGTGCAGCAAGCCATTGTTTTGCAGTTTGACCATGCTTTTGTTGTTCGTAAAGGGACATTGAGCCATCTTGACAAAAACGAGATGTTTTCACGTTTAATAGAAGTTGATTTTCAACCAACCAGTGAAAATTTGTTGGTGCATTTTGCTTCTTTGATCAATTCAATGCTACCGTCGAGGGTGTCTTTGTATTCTTTGAGGTTGCGCGAAACAGGTACTTCCTATGCTGAATGGTTTGCTTCCGATAATCTGTAATTCATGAAAACGGCCTATTATCTGCGAAAAATGCGCATGAAGCTGCATGAGAATATTTCGGGCATTAAACGGCCTGCAGTACGATGGTCGTTTATTGGGATTCTTGCTGCATCAATGATTGGTTTTTTTCTGGTGCTGGCTGAGGTTGGTTTTGATACTGATTTTGTTTTACGCGAGTGGTACAACGAAAAAATCGAATGGATCATCAATTTCCTTATGGTGATGTATTCCATTCAGGTTTTAATGGTTTTATTGCCGGGGCCGCCTGGTATCACTCCATTGAATATTATTGTCAAAATCATTCTTCTTGCATTGCTGAGTTTGCATTTTTTCGATTTTATTCCGTTCGACATCTCCCTTGAAAGCACATCGGGTTACAAACTCGAATGGCTTTTCAATTACGGACTGGTTATCATCATCATGTTTCGCTCCTGGAGCCGGATTGTGAATAATATTTACTCCAGTAATATAACCAGTGAAAAGCTGTTTATTGTTTCTTTTATTTCTCTGATTGCTGTTGGAACAATCTTGCTTTTATTACCTGTTTCTACTACCGAACAGATTTCTTTTACCGATGCTTTGTTCACCAGCACTTCAGCTGTTTGTGTGACAGGATTGACAACACTTGACACTGCCACTGATTTCACATGGTTTGGCAAAACGGTCATTCTGTTCCTGTTTCAGATGGGTGGTATCGGGGTGATGACTTTTACCTCGTTTTTTGCGTCGGTTGGTCGCTCCAAACACAGTTTATCCGAAGGAAATGCATTGACAAGCATGGTGGTGGCCAAAAACATGCGTAAGCTTTTCACAGCTTTATATGCGGTAATTATTGTAACTTTCATAGTTGAGTCATTTGGAACTGTTTTAATATACCTGCAGCTTCCGCCCGATGAATTTCCCGATAATATCAGTCGTTTCACCTTTGCCTTGTTTCATGCTGTATCTTCATTTTGCAATGCCGGCTTTTCTTTGGCACCCAATGGTTTGATGAATGATATTTTTTACCATGAATGGGGCATTCAGATGACGATGGCCTGGCTTATCATTTTTGGCGGTCTGGGTTTTTTTATTATTACAAACTATATGGAACGATTTGCGCTGGGAATGCGTAATTTCATCAAGCATACCATTTTGGGACATGCCAGCAAGTTTGAACCGAATCTGATTAATATCAATTCCCGTTTGGTTGTCAGGACTACTTTCTGGCTGCTCTTGTTAGGTACCGGATTGTTTCTGTTTTTTGAAAATGATGCACTTCTTAGCGGGCTTCGTTGGGATGAAAAGTTGTACACCGCATTTTTCAGTACTGTTACAGCCAGAACGGCAGGTTTTAACACGCTGGACTACGAAAGCATCATGCTGCCTTCCACTTTATTGATTATTATTCTTATGTGGATTGGTGCTTCGCCGGGCTCTACCGGCGGTGGAATAAAAACTACCACTTTTGCGATTGCATTTCTTACTGCCTTTTCTTTGGGTCGTGGAAAAACAACCACTCATTTTCACAATCGCGAATTGAGCCGTCAATCAGGGCGTAAAGCTCAAGTGATAATTTTCTTTTCTGTTTTTGCTATTTTAATTGCAACCATGTTTATGGCTTGGTTTGAACCTGGTGTTTCGATGCAACGTTTGTTGTTTGAGGCGTTTTCTGCTTTTGGAACTGTTGGATTATCGATGAATCTGACAATGTTTCTGAGCGAGGAATCAAAATTCATTCTTATTATGCTCATGTTCATCGGGCGTATCGGCATAATTACACTGTTCGTTGCTTTTATCAGGAAAACCAGATTCCTGCTGTTTAGTTACCCCGAAGAAGAATTGTTTATTTAAAAAATTGGTGCTATGAAAATAATGGTTATTGGTCTTGGTAATTTCGGAACTGCCCTTGCCATCAAGCTTACAAGACTTGGAAATGAAGTGATCGGCATTGACCGCAGCCGCCATAAAACCGAATCTATCAAGGAGTTTGTAACTACGGTTGTTACTGTTGATATTACCGAAGCGTCGGCTGTAGCGCAGTTACCTGTGGCCGAAATGGATGTGATTGTTATCAGTATCGGTGAAAATCTGGGCGACAGTGTTATTGCTACTGCATTGCTTAAAGATAATGGCGCAAAACGAATCTGTTGCCGGGCCATTTCCGAAACACATTTCAGCATTCTTATGAATATGGGGGTTCATCATATTTTTACACCTGAAGTCGATGCTGCCAGCAACTCGGTCAGTACTGTTTTGTATGAGCTGGTTCATACCGCCTATGTCATTGGCGATGATTATAAGGTGTGCGAGATTTATGTCCCAAAACGTTTTGTGGGCCTGAAAGTGAAAGATCTGACACTGAATTCACATGGTTTGAAACTGTTGTTGTTTCGGCAGGCCAAAAGCGAATTACATCCTCAGTACATGGTGAAAATGATTTTCGAAGACAGAGTAAAGGATTACGATGAAATCATAATGAAAAAAGATGATTTATTGGTTCTCTTTGGCCTGAAAAAAGATTTGGATCGCTTTGTTGCTTTATAGCTTGCTGTAATTTTTTCGGATTTCAACAAAAAAAGACTCCGTAATTCACGGAGTCTTTTTTGCGATGGTATCTGAAAGTTTTTATACCGTGTTTACATATAAAATAGTCCAAAATGAAAATCAGATTATTGCGTAATTTGATTTTTCTAACGGCATAATCCAAATTTGAAATTGTAGTACGTCTTTGGACTATCTACAATTTCAATTTGGTATTATTGTCTTGCTTTTTTCGCACTGACATTTCTTTTCTTTCCTTTAGTGATGATTTGTTTGGAATGATCATCGGTTCCTGTTGACAAATCAATGGTGTTCTTTGTAGATTCAGTTGCTGCTTCTTTTTTCAGCAACAGTGGTGCATCGGGGAAGCGAACATCGGCATTTTTAGAATAGGTCCCATTGTCTCTCATAGCATCTGCACGGTTTGCAACAATACTCCACGAAAATTCGATATTGCTTTGACCATTGCTGAGTTCCACAACGTCAAATCCGGTTTGTGTCTTGTTGGTTACATAAACGCCATTGCATTCACCTTCGAGTTGGATAAAAACTTTGAGTGGATGATTGGCGTCAACCAGAATATTTTGTACCAGAATTGGATCGAGTTCGATATGAGCACGTCCATTGACCAGCTTGCCTACACCATAGTCCTGAAAAAGGATTTCGGGTGCTTCGGTGCAAAACATGATGGCTTTGGTGTTGTCGGGGCGAGAAACTATGGTTGCTGCTGTTCCGCTACCACTGATTTTAATATCAGTTCCACCGGTTGTTGTGCCTCCTACATAGGCATAAGCGCCGTATGAATTGTCGAAATATCCACCCCAGGTATCATTGGCTGAGTTGTGGGCTGTGCCGTAAACTCCGATAGTGGCACCTGTAAATGCGCCGCCAGAGCCCTCTCCGGTGAGGGTATATGCTGACAGATTGTTGCCTGCTCCAAGTACTGCAGTTCCGGTAGTACTGGTTGCCTTACTGAAGGATCCGCTGTTTGTTCCTGTAAATGCACCACCAGATCCATCGGTAAGATATGCACCGCTGGCATTGTTGCCTGTGCCCATGACACCTGTTCCATTTGTGTGGGAATTGTATCCGTAAACACCCAAACCTGCACCCTGAGCGGTTGTTCCATAAACACCATCACCAGTCGCTGTTCCGGTTGCAGCTGAGTTAACACCCATGATGCCAATGCCGTCATCGGCTGTAACACCTGCTCCAATGCCTTTGGGTGTTGTGGTTTCGTATGTTGAGCCATTGATGGCCGACAAAGCTGAGTTTGCATAATAGGACGTGCTGTTCAGAACCGACATGATGCTTGCACATCCATATTGGTTCGAAGAGGCATAAATGGCAGTTCCTGTTCCAGTGCCGGCTGTAGCGGTATTTACAGCATAAAGCGCATCGCCTCCGGCAGCTGCATTTTGTGTTTGGGTTGTTGCATATAAAGCACTATTATTCGTAGAAAGTACTCCGCGTGTAAAAGTGCTTCCTGATCCCCAGACGCCTGCTGCACCGGTTTGCATGCTTTCTCCATAAACACCTGAACCGAGTCCGGCTCCGCTTGTTGCAACATTGTAACCAGACACACCATCGAATCCTGCGGCTTCGGTGTATCCTATGGTTCCCGTGGTATAGGCATCGCCGTCACCAAAAACACCCGATGCGCCTGTTTGAAATGTTGCTCCATATACACCACAACCACTACCCGCACCCGAGGCCGTTGTGTTTCCTCCATAAACGCCGGTTCCTGCCGCCTGATTGGTATATCCGCTGATGGCATCAGGAAATGTGGCATTGCCCTGTGCCTCGAACAGATCGGTTGCATACAATGCTGTGGTGCGGTTTACAAGTACATTGCCAGCACTCAGAATCCGTGCCCTTTCTGTATTGTTTGTTCTTGTAACAAAATCAACGCCATCGGTGGTGCCGATAAAATTGCTTGTTGCAACAGTCCCTGCATTGCCCACCAGTTTCCATGCGTCGGCTGGCATGGCTCCCGATAGCAGGCGAACCCATTTGCTGCTGTCCCAATAATAAAATCCGGGCGTTACATCACCCGCTGTTGCAGTATTGTAAACCAACAAACTGGTTGCGGGTGTAGTTACCGGAGCTGCAATCAAGGTTGACGAAAGCGTAACCCGTGGAACCAATACTCCGCTGTTTGTTGATCTAACCTCAAGCATGGCCGAGGCATCTGGTGTTATACTTACTGATGATATACCGACCTGCGCCATGCTTATTCCTGCTGTCAGCAGCATTAAAGCGAAAAGGAGAATTCTTTTATTCATGATTTTTCATTTTTTTTACGCTACCTGAAATTATATAGCAGCAAAATTACGAAAAACATTATAACTGTAAAAAAAAATTGTAGGTAGGCAAAAAATTATTTTTAATAGTAAAAAGTAAATTTTATTTAAACCGAATCATTATAATTTGTTATGAATTATTTGTGGTCTTGTATATTTAAAAAATGATCTGAAAGGATGTGGAATTATGATTTTTGGCAGACACTTTTTTTGCTTCCTGGGTTTGTTTTTTTAAAAAAGCATTGTTTTGTCAGGGTATGTATTATTTTTGCACCCCTGATTTACTTGTATGACTATGATTCGTTTCATTTTTTTATTGATGATTTCCGTTTTGTTTGTGGCTTGCGGACACAATAATGAAAAAAGTGTTCCAGTTGCAGATGATTCTTTGACAGTTGCCCAGTCGAAATTGGTGTATGATACTTCACTTACATCGGTGGCACAGCTGATGGCTGGCATAAAGCCAGATGATACTTCCGGGAAAGCGGCCATTGTGCAAAAAGACGTCTGGGAAAATCATGCTGATTCAATAAGTTTGCTGTTTGAAAATGCCGAAAAAAAGAATCTTGTTTTCATGCGGCAGTGGGCCGCTGCTGAATTACCCGAAGGAAAAGACACTGCGGCTACATTGCTTTATGCCTTTTCTGGCCCCGATTATTTGTATGCCAATACATTTTTCCCGTGTGCAAAAAAATATATTTTGTTTGGTCTTGAGCCCGTAGGGCGGATTCCGGTACTTGACACATCAAAGAATCAGACACTTTTTTTCAATAATATCCGTCGGGCGCTGAAAACTTCATTGTCGCGTAATTTTTTCATCACTTTGCATATGAGCGGCGACCTCAGGGCAAGTGAATACAATGGTGTTACTTCCATTCTGATGCTCTATGCGGCTTATACCGGCCATAAAATCAAAGATATTTCTTATGTCACTGTTGATACAAACGGTCATGTTCAGCCGTGTTCATACGATTCGTTGAACGTTTGCCATCAGACGGCTGGTGTTTGTCTGAATCTGATTGATAGTCTTGGTCGTTACAAGGAACTCACTTATTTTTCATTCAATGCAGAGAATTCTGCCTTTGAAAAATCTACCGTAAAGAAATATCTTGAATCCCTGAACGGGAAAACGTATGGCATGCTGAAAGCCGCATCATATCTCATGCATTACGATGGTTTCATGAAAATCAGAGAAGTGTTTACTGCAAAAGTTTCAGCGGTACTCACCGATGATACAGGGTTGTCATACCGGACATTGAAAGCTGTTTTTCCGAAGCTACAGCTGTATGGAAAATTCAGTCAGCCGGTTGACATGTTCAACTATATAAACCTCCGTGATCTGCAGCTGGCCTATGATTCATTGCAGGCCAAACCGATACGGTTTACTTATGGCTACGGATATGGCCAAAAATTGATGATTGGCCGGAAATAAAAAAAGCCGGCCATCATTTCTGAAGCCGGCTGATAATTTCATTGCAGGTATCAGGCATACACTTTCACATCAGCTTCGCCTTTGAGGAA
>DAOPKE010000080.1:0-5164 GCA_035390965.1 Bacteroidales bacterium
AAAGCCAAGATTGAAGTGGTAGATGTTGATATTTCTCTTGTGATTGATCAGATACGAAAGCTTCAATCCTGATTTGTTTCATTGTCCTCAGCATCGGTCATTGTGCTGAATTTTAAACCTCTGAATAATAAGAATATAATAATTCCAGATGACAGAATATTGAATATGATGCGAGAAGCTGGATAAATGGATACGCCGAGGAAATGTGAAAATAATATCAGGATATATAGTAAAACAAAGAAAAGTACAAAATAGGTAATACCTGATAGATTGATTTGTTCGTTGAGTGAAAAATTGTTTTCAATCTGGCGTTTACTTTGCCTCAATTCAATCGAAAAAAGTATGAAATATAAAACAAATTGTGCGTGTATAACTGCATAAACTCCTATCTGATAAACTTTCCTGATAAAGGTGAGCATGGGTAAATCAGAGATATCGTTCAGCTTTCCGGATAAGTAATTATACTGAACCGAAGCCGGTTCAAACCAGAACAGCATGAGAAACCAGAAAAAAATGATGGTCGGCAGGTAATGAATATGTCTGCGGACTGAATGTTTATTATAGCGGCCGGTAATTGAAGTAAGGAAAATGTAGAAAGAGGGCAGAATTGACAATGTTACTGGCAGGGATAAAACATACAAAACCGGCCTTATTTGTTGTAAACCACTGTAGAACAGTGCCGACATCAGATAGAACAATGCCAGAAACATAAAAAACAAACTCAGCCGTATCTGATGTGTTTTGTTGTTGCTGCGATATAACCATAGAAACATGATTGCCGAAAATGTGCTTCCGGCAAAAGGAATCAGACTGATTACATAATCAAATGTTGACATTGGACTGTTTTCTGACCGGCAAAGATATTATTAAAGAATTTCTCCGCGAAAAATTATATCATTATCTGAGGTGTATATTTCATCCGCAAATTTTCCGTATGCTCCTTTTGCGACCTCCTCGTGAAGTCATGTTTATATTAGGTAAACAATACCGGCAAAATGTCTTTGAAATCCAAAACCGGATGAATCATTCTTGTTGTAATCCTGTTTCGACATTAACCGAAAGCCGTTCCAGCATATTATTGTGGGATATTTGTTTGCATTTACACCTGATAACTATGCAACGGGTAAGGATGTAGGTGACGCACGAAAACAAAATGGGCTTTTCCTGACTTTACAGCGCATGTTCATAAGCACCCGGACATAGTCCTGAACTTGACTTGATGAATTGCTGATCATGCCTTTTGCCTTTGTTGTCTGCAGTAATATTGGGCAATTGAAGCAGTAAAACCCGTAGTTTTTTACGTGTGCTTTTTCTTGTTGCTGTTTGATGATTTTTCGCCCCAAATGCATTGAAATTTATTTTATTTCCGGAACTCCATATACTGTTTCCGGCATTGGTTGTTCCGGGGTTTTTAGGGATGGGGCTGTCTAAACGTAATTCAGCTTCTGTAAGAATGGCCGGTTTTATTATCAGCATGAGAACCATTGTTATTGTTGCCAAAAGCATGACCGGCCATATTGAATAATTCGTTCGTCGCATGAGAATTTTTATCTTTCGTTAGCTGCCATCAAAATTACTTTTAAATGTGATATATTTTCGATGTGATGCTTTTTTATGTTCATTTTTATGCCAAGGGCTGCAGTTAGTCATTGTAGTTTGATTTGTAAAAAGCTGTTTTTCATTGCAATATATTTTACATTCATGTGATATATTTTATTGTTTTTTTGATGAACGGGCGTTTTTATTGACGAATAAGCAGGACTGTATTCTTGCAAAAAACGAGCTTAAAGAACAGTTGAAAAATAACTAAGTTGCATTTATTCAGTATTTTGATTAAGAAATCCGTGTTTTGTGGCTGGTTTTTTAAAAATCAGTATTTTTACAAAAAAAACATGCGTCTGTACTTAACCGCCTTTATTTGTTTGCTGACATTTTTGGGCAATTCTCAAAACAAATACTGGGTTTTTCTCAGCGACAAGGACACCGAGGGCTATGACCCGTATGCGTTTTTCGACTCAAAGGCCATCGAACGCCGCATCCTAAATGATATTCCCGTTTGGGATTATAGCGATGTGCCTGTTAATCAGCAATATGTGGAATCTTTGTCTTCTTTGTGCGACAGTGTTTCCTATGCATCGCGGTGGTTCAATGCTGTTTGTTTGTATGCTACAGATTATCAGCTTGATGCTATTCGGCGTTTGCCATTTGTTATTCGTATTGAACATGCAGGCAGTGGTCATTTTGTTACAGCTCAGGATTTATCTGAACCGGACTCCTATATTCGCTCACCAGGACTTCAGAGCAAGCAGCTTAGTCTTATGCAGGCAAGTCTGTTCCGCGAGGCCGGGATTACCGGAAAGGGCGTCCGGATTGCCATTTTTGATGGGGGGTTCCCGAATGTCGATGTCCTTCCCTGTTTTAAGCATGTTCGTGACAACAACCGGATTATTAAAACATGGGATTTTACACGCAATAAGGAAAATGTATATGGCTTCAGCTCGCATGGAACTACTGTGATGTGTTGTATTGCCGGCATTGACACCGCCGGTGATCCGTTTGGATTGGCAACTGATGCCGAATTTTTGCTGGCGCGCACCGAAGTCAATGCGGAGCCCTATTCCGAAGAGGAAAACTGGGTGGCAGCTCTTGAATGGGCCGATCAGAATGGTGCAGATATTGTCAACAGTAGTCTGGGCTATACTTTTCACCGTTATTTTCCTTATGAAATGGATGGAAAGACATCCTTTGTAACCCGTGGCGCCAATATGGCAGCATCCAAAGGCATTCTGGTGGTGAATGCAGCTGGCAACGAAGGTGATGGAAAGTGGAAATATATTGGTGCTCCGGCCGATGCCGACAGCGTTTTGTCGGTAGGTGGCGTTGATCCTTATTCTGGCTATCACATCAACTTTAGTTCCTTTGGCCCCACTGCCGACAGACGTCTGAAACCCAATGTGTGTGCGGCTGGACAGGTGTATGCCTATGGCAAGAAAGGCCCTGGTGTTCATTATGGGACTTCCTTTGCCTCGCCGCTTACTGCCGGCTTTGCGGCCTGTGCCATGCAGGCAAAACCGGGCGTCAGAACTTATGACATGTTTCTCGAAATTCAGAAATCGGGGCATCTTTATCCATACTACGATTACGCACACGGCTATGGTATTCCTCAGGCATCGTATTTTCTGAATACCGCAGCGGAGGAATCCCTGTCCGAAATTGAAATTTCAGTTAGCGACAGCGAGGTGATTGTTGCTGTTGCAGTTGATCCTACTGACAGTACAGAAAATAATTATTGCTATGTTCATTGCAGTAACGCCAGCGGAGTTTTGTCATGGTACAAGGTTTTGACGGTTTATGAAGGCGAGATTCTGAGAATGAACAAAAACGACTTTCGTCCGGGCGAAATCTTACGGGTGTATTATGATGGCAAAATCAAATCTCTCCAATTTTAAAATCACTATCATGAAAAAAATATCCTTCTCTTTTTTGTTTCTTCTGATGGCATCTGTTCTTATGGCACAGTATCCGGTTCTTGACGAATCCGTTACTCCATACGATACATTGCGCCCGGAAACTGGTCCGAATGGAAAGCATTTTTTCAACTCATTTGTAGGATGGCATTTTGCCATTCCTTACGATGCTACCGATGCAGCACCGGTCAAGCCTTTTTCATCATCAGGACTTCGCGTTGGCTGGATGTGGAAACACCGCATCAGCAATTTCCTTTCTTTTGGTTATTTACTTGATTTTAATACCTACGGGTTTTCGTATTCTCAAAGTGAAGAAAAAACTTTTCCTGATTCGCTTGTTCATGAATCTCAAAGCATTGGACTTACAGCCATAGGAACCGGATTATATCTTCGGTTTAACTTCGACACGAAGAGAGGCAATTTCATCGGACATTATCTCGATGCCGGAGCATATGCTGACTGGATTCCGGGACGCACGCTGGCAACCAAGGATGAAATAGACTTTGATCAGATTCAGCGTAGCCGTATCAGCCGTCTGCATTATGTCGAGAAATATCAGTACGGATTATACGCAGCCATCGGGCTGAATAAATTCACCATTTTTGGCCGTTACCGGATAAGTGATGTTATTAAAGCTCCGTACCAATCGGCTGAATTGCCGCGGCTTTCGGTTGGAATCGGACTGTGTTTGTTTTAAAACAATCAGGTTTTAATGAGTCAAAAGCTTAGTGAGTGATATCAGTCTTTGAGATAGAATCTTGTACTGGCTGCTGGTCTAGTTTCTCCGTTAAGTGTGAACAAAACGTTTTCCAGATAAATTTTTTTCAGTGATGTGTTTTTAAGCGCACTCAACATTCCATCGTTCAGACGGTTGCTTTTTGTTGCAATGGTAATCAGATCTCCGTCGGAATTCATATAAGTAAACTCAAAAGATTCAACTGCAAATTCAGCTGCTTGTGAAACACCGATTACTGCTACAATCGGGTTGGCAGTAATCTCCTGCCGCGAAACGGTGTCGGTTGTCTGTCCTGCAAGAGAGATTTTGAAAGTGTTTTGTGCATTGATGTTTAATGATGCCATAGTGGCAAATGCTGCGATGAAAAACATGATTAGTTTCATAATATTGAGGTATTTTGAGACAAATATAAACAAATATTTTAAAATCCATGGGTGTCTTAAAACAAACCGCACCAATCCAACACTCCATAGTTCTACCGATGGGTGTAGTCTTAAGAAATGAACGGTTGGGTTTAGTCTCCAAGACTAAACCCTGCACAAAATATTTAAAGACTACACCCTGCGCAGAACATGGAATAGTTGGTAAGAGGTCTCAGCATCCGACATTTTGGCGTCCGCTTGTCTTTTTTTTGAGTGAAAGAGCGGACACGGAATCGTCGGGTTCAAGAGGTCTCAGCATCCGACTCTTCCAGGTCCTTCATTGCATTGTGGACTCTGGAAGGTCGGTTCGCTTTTCGAGGTTGTTTTTTTTGCTGCAGTAACTTTTGAGATAGTCCCTGTCACAGAATCTACCGGTCAAACGACAACCTTTTATTGTAAAGCACTTTATCGTCGGCAACCAGCTTCAGGTAATATACCGGATCGGAATACACCTCAGCATCGTATTCAAATGTGAGTATCTGATGTCCTTCGACGGGACCGTTGTACATTTCGCGCAGTAAAATTCCGTCTTCGCTGTA
>DAOPKE010000080.1:5264-11202 GCA_035390965.1 Bacteroidales bacterium
AGCAGTAATGCTGCAAAGATGATGGTTCTCATGGCTCAGGTGTTTGGGTGAATAATCGGCTCAATGAAATATAAACGTCGGTGAAAATACAATTATTTTAATCGGGAGAAATATTTTTTTTGCGTTTGATATTTGTCAGATTTCGACATTTGCTTCGTCTGATTATTGAATTGTTTCTAACTTTGAGCCATAATATCAGAAAAATGGGAATTACAGAAAAGATTGCGTTGTGGGCTACGGCCTTTATTGCTTCAACAGGATACGTTGGCATTTTTGTATTGATGGTCATGGAAAGCATGGTACTTCCGGTGCCCAGCGAGGCTGTGATGCCGTTTGCCGGTTTTAACATTGTGGATGGAAATCTGACCTGGGCTGGCGTTATTATCGCATCAACCCTGGGCAGTATTGTTGGCTCACTCATTTCGTACTATATTGGTTATTATGGTGGTAAACCGTTTATCGCTCGTTTTGGTAAATATCTGCTGTTGAATCAGCATCATCTTGAATTGTCGGAAAAATTCTTTGCCAAACGTGGTGAAATAACCATTCTCATTGCGCGTTTCATTCCGATTGTGCGTCATCTTATTTCAATTCCGGCCGGATTCGGTAAAATGAATATTCCGAAATTCATTTTGTTTACAACCATCGGAGCTGGTATCTGGAATGCTTTTCTTACATGGGTTGGATTTGTCCTTCGTGAAAACTGGAGCGAAGTCATGAAGTATTCCCATGTGATTGATATTGTTGTTCTTGTCGTACTTGGCGGCGCTGCATTGTTTTATCTGTACAAAATCATTAAAAGCAGAAAAACACAAAAGAATTCAGCTGAATAATTTTTAAACACAAAATGTAATGAAAATCAGTGTCGATATTTCATATTATCCTTTGACAGAGAATTTTAAAATTCCCATTAAAAAATTTATTGCGCAGTTAAATTCTTACAGCGAAATTTCAGTGAAATCAAACGGCATGAGCACACAGGTTTTTGGTGAATATGCCGATGTGATGCGCATTGTTACGAAGGAAATGGAAATGGCCATGGAATTGCCGCACAGCATTTTTATTCTTAAAATGGCAAACGCTACGCTCGATAATGATTATAACCCAAATAAATGAGCGAAATCCTGAATTATATTGTTGCCAACTGGTTTGAATTGACAGCCGCTGCATTGGGAGTGATTGCTGTTTTTCTGCAGATACGCATCAATTCTTCGTATTGGGTGGTGAGCATTCTCAATGTATCAATGTATATCTGGGTTTATATTTCACAGCAGCTTTATGCTCTCATGATTCTTATGGTTTATTATGTGGCCATGAGTGTGTATGGCTTTTATACATGGCGGTTTGGAGCAAGGTACAAAAACAGAAATCATAAAGTGAAAATCAGTTATACCAAACTGCGCACCTGGATTTTTACTGTCATCACTGTTTTTGCATCTTTTATGATTATTGCCTGGGCTTTATATCAGTTTACTGATTCCCGCACTCCGATTTTGGATGGCCTGGTGACAGCATTGAGCTTTTCCGCTACCTGGATGCTCGCACGAAAGAAAATTGAGAACTGGCTTGTATGGCTCGTTGCAGATATCATTTCATGCTATCTGTATTATTCGCAGAAAATGTATCCCACCCTGGTGCTTTATGCTTTCCTGAGTGTTATGGCTGTAATCGGTTATTATTCATGGAAAAATAAAATGAAACAGGTTAATGCATAAAAATATGCGAATAGCGATAACAGGGCCAGAAAGCACCGGTAAAACAACGCTCACTGAATATTTGTCTGCACATTTTGGTGGAGTTGCAGTTTCGGAATTCGCTCGTGAATATCTCGAAAATATCGGACGTTCATATAATTACGACGATATTCTGCATATTGCTCAACAGCAGATTCTGAGCGAAGATAGAGCATCCATGAAAAGCAAAATTGTTTTTTGTGATACCGAATTGCTGGTCACCAAAATATGGTGCGATGACAAATTTGGTCGTTGTCATTCATGGATTATTGAAGAATTGCAAAAAAGAGATTATGACCTTGTTTTACTTTGCAATACCGATATGCCCTGGGAGCCCGATCCACAACGCGAAGACCCGGATAGACGGGATTATTTGATGGGTCTTTACCGGAATCAGGTTGCGAATTATTACGTCAATGTAGTGGAAATTTCCGGCGATGGCGATGAACGTCTGAAGATGGCTTGCAGTGTAGTAAGTGAGTTTTTGAAAACCAAATCCTGTTTATGAAAACGAGTTTTGTTAGTTTTTTTCTGATTGTTGCCGTTTCATTTTTGCTTGTTTCCTGCGGAGGCAAAAACAGGTCTGGTAGCGGGGAAATCAATGACTCTGCCGCAATAGAAAACGAATGTGAGAAAGAAACATCGCTGTCACTTTTTGTTGACAAAAAAGATTTGAAAGATAATAGGGCGTTTGTCACTGCGGACAGTATGTTTAAAATCAATAAACAGCAGTTTGTTTTCACCAACGACTCATCGGCGGAAATACAATGGGCAGGCATTTCAAAAATGGCTTCAGGAGCTGAAGACGAGGTGGTTGTTCATGTTGCGTTGTATGCAAAAAATGGGAAAACCCTTCGTCCTGGGTTGTACAAAAACATGGATTTCGATAGTGATTATTTTGCGAAAGTCAATTTTGAAACCGATGCCGGAACCATCTGGTTCAATTGGGCCTCCGGCATGCCTGATCCGGGTGCAGTAAAAATACATCAGATCGATCGTAACTCAGTCTGTGGCTCTGTTCATCTGAATGTTGACAAGCCCGACAACAACTCAATCGGCGTTGTGAAGCTCAATGGAAATTTTTACATCGAAAATTAAAACCCCGTCGCTGTTAAATGCTGTCTATTACTTTGTAGCAGCTTTGTTTTCAAAATCATTCATTTGCAATGCCTCAATTTTATCGTCGAAGCGCAAAGTTTGTATTTGCCAGATTTTATCAGGTTTGTAGAGAATGAAAGTGAAAAACAAGGGTTGCCTTTTATACCGGACCATATAGGTGCCAATGGTCATCGCTGGGCCAAGTTCTTTAACAGAAACCGGGTCAAATCCGTAATAGTCGCCGATGACGGCAACAGCAGTGGCCAGTTTGAGTTTGATGGCGGTAACTTGCTCTGAATTGGGTTCCAGAAAAGGATTGGTTGAGAAAATGTAATCGATTGCTTTTTCGGGCCCATCATTTTTATAGATGGAGAAAAAATTATCAATGACGGCCTGATACGTGGTTTCCTGAGCATTGGTAAATAATGCAGGAATGAATAGCAAAAATGCAAAACAAAGTTTTTTCATTTATTGGATTTTAATAATTTCCTTATCGGCGGGTTTTGTCTTTTTCCAGCGTTTGTGCGACCAAAGCCAGCGGGATGGCTGCTGCCTGATCGTTTCCTCAAGCAATTGTGCGTAGCGCGCAGTAAGATGCCCTTCCGGCAAATCTTTTCCTGTTTCTGTAATAGGAATCAGATTGATTTCGTAGTATCCGCGCTTAATTTTCAATACCTGTGTGAAAATTACCGCCAGTCCGAATTTTCGTGCATAAGTCTCAGGCCCGTGCAGAAATCCTGATGTCTGGTGCAGAAATTCAACCCAATATGCTTTGTCGAGTTGCACGGGCGACTGATCTGAAGCCATGATGAAAGCACATGGTTGCTGATTCATATTCCGGAACATGAGTCCGGTGTTTTTCAATGGTACCACATGATAGTTCCGTCGTTCTCTTGACCTGCGTATAAACGCATCAATCCTTGCATTCCGCATGGGTTTGTATATGGCAAATACTTTATGTTGAAATGCACTTCCAAAAACGCCGGTAGTCCATTCCCAGTTGTTGAAATGAGCCAAATCAAGAACAACACTCTTTCCTTCTTTGTAAAATTGTTCCATCAGCTCAGGATTATTGACCTTATAACGCTTCGCAAGTGCGCGGCGCGACATTTTATAGCCCTTGCCGGCCTCGAAGAGCATGTCGGCAAAATAGCGGTAAAATTGCCTTTCGATACGGTTGAGCTCCTTGTCATCTTTTTCGGGGAAAGATGCATGCAGGTTGCGTTGTACTACCTTGCGCCGGTAACGGATTACATGACGCAACAGAAAAGCGTTCACATTGCAGAGCCCATACATCAGCCAGAAAGGCATGACGCGGATCAGCGTCTGCATGAATATGAAAACAACATACTGAAACATGATGCTAAAGTACCAATTTTTTTAAAGAAAATATTAAGCATGAAGCAATACTTTGAATAATTTGTATATTCGTGTCTTCATTTTCTCTATGGTTTTGTTTTCTGATTAAGCCCTCTATCTGTATGAAACATGTTTACACTTTGTTTTTTTTATGTACTGTTTTTTTGTCTCAGCGGGTTTTTTCGCAGGAAATGTGGGGTGTGGTGAACAGTAATTATGCCGGTATCAATTCCAATTTAATCAATCCGGCAGGTATGGTGGACTCAAAATACTGGCTCGATATTAATATTGTGACTCTTGATGTCTTTGCTGAAAACAATAGTCTGTATGTGCCGCACAAAGAGCTTTTCTTTTTGGAAATTCTTTCGCCGGCTGTCGATTTTGGCGATGAAACTCCAGTTTTGAAAGATACTTATGATAAGCAGCGGAACCTGCATGCAAATTTCAGCACCCGGCTCGAGTTGCCTTCATTCATGCTTTGCAAGGGCGATCAGGCATTCGGCCTGCAGATGTCTGTGCGTGGAGCCGGCAGTACGCGCGGGATTGAATACCATACTTCAAAATTTATTTATGAGGGGATTGACTTCGACCCTCAGCAAAATGAATTTTATGAGCTGCGCAAAATGAAAACATCGGCATTGTCGTGGGGCGAAATAGCATTGAGTTATTCGAAAGCTTTTACAACATTTTCCTCAACTTATATGGCTATTGGTGCAACGCTGAAAAAAACGATGGGATTGGGTGGGGCTTATTTCAATGCACCTTATGCCAATTACATTGTGTATGATGACTCAACACTGGCTGTAGAAGAACTTGATGCTGAATTTGCTGCGGCTATGCCCATGGATTATTCAAACAACGAATACTCTTCCGACCAGGGCATGTTTCTGGGCGGTGGCTGGGCGGTTGATCTCGGTTTTGTTTTTCAGAAAAAGCGCGATGGTAATGGTTTTATGCGGGTCAGACAGCTTTGCGCGCAAAAGTGGAGCTCCTACAAATACAAATTTGGCATCAGCATTCTTGATCTCGGATACGTGAAATTCCGCGACAATGCCTTTGTCTATTCATACGACGACGCGCAGACATACTGGCCCGGATTTGACCGGTTTGATCCACAGAGTGTTGACGGTTTCAGAAACGAATTCAATTATCATTTTGCGCACAACACCGAAGCAGATGCAAGAGAATTCACCATTGGCCTGCCGACAGCTGTTTCGTTGCAATACGAGTGGCATCCGGTGGGGTATTGGTTCTTCAATACTTCATTTGTGTATCCGATGCCGGTGTTTAAGAATTCAGTTATCAGGCCTACTCAGCTCAGCTTCACACCACGATTCGAAAAGCGTAGGTTTGAACTCAGCATTCCGTTATCGGTTTACGAGTGGAGCAGACTTCGTGCAGGTCTTGCTTTACGATTCTGGAACCTGACCATCGGCACCGATTATTTTTCATCGTGGACCGGCTGGTTCGATTTTTACGGCAGCGATATTTATGTCAGCTGGAAAATGAGTTTCGCCAAAGGATACTGCAAAAAAGGTCAGTCGAAATTCCACAAAGGGAAACGCTATTACAAAGACGCCTGCCCGGATTTCTGATTAATCGGGGCTAATCACGAGGCTCAAACACTTCTACAGATAGCTCATCGACCAAAATGGGCTCACCTGTCATATTCCACACAAATGTTCGGAATATGTCATTTTTTCGCCTGACTTCGGGGGTGAGATAATCAAAAGAAATATCATTCCATT
>DAOPKE010000080.1:11302-12509 GCA_035390965.1 Bacteroidales bacterium
GATTGAGCATACCACCATGTTGACCAACATGATACCAGATATAAATTAACGCAGGTGTATACCAGCAATGACCAGAATATTTTCCTGTTCTTTTTATATACAAATATGAATCCTGTGCAGGCAAGAAGCATTAAGGGAGTGTAAACAAACCAGCCTTTTCTGAAACTAAATAAAACATTGGCGATAAAGGGTGAAAAAAACTCCATACCTTCTCCCGGATTAGACCCATAACTGTAATACAAAAAGTGACCTGTGTGCAATTTCCAGTACAGTAGCTGGCAGAAGCCCAGCGCCAGCACAATGAAGCCGAATACAGCTATCTGTCCAAAATGATTAAATATAGTTTTGAATTTCTCCTGCAATGCTTTCCATGAATCAACACTCCATAAGGCAGGAATGGCAAGAATAACAATTTCTGTTGGGCGGCTAAGTATTGCAAGTCCGCATGCCAGCCCAAGAAAGACAATAAATTTCACTTTATATGTTTCATGCCATCGTATTGTAAACCACAATGCCATGCAATAAAGCGCGAACAAATAATTATGCGACATGGCATTCTGCCCGTACATGGCCATGTGAACAGGAATATTTGTCCCTGCAACTATTATCAGCAAAGCAATCGCTGTAACTTTCTCGCTGGAATATTTCAGCAACACTTTTCTTAGAAACCAGAATCCTGCAATGGAATAAATTATTCCATTAAGCAACAAAGAGAATTGATATGGGAATGAATATCCATCAGCAGCATATCCCAATGCAGGAGCCAGAGTATGTGCAATAAAAAAGAATGGTGAATACAGTATGGCAAGTCCCATTGAGTATTTCATCACATACGTTCCGTCTGGCAGCAATGTTGCCTGATAGAAAGTTGAGCTGCTTCCGTATTTTTCCATCAGTGACAGAACCTGTGCTGGATTATGAATGCTCAGGTCGTTATAAATGAATGTTTGAGGCAGATATAGATAATATCCGTAAATATCGTAGCTGATAATCTGGTTAGGAAAGAAAACAAAATTACTGATTATGAGATATGCCGCAATTATCGCGAATGCAATCAATGATAAGCTGGTTTTGCAGGTATTCACAATATTTATTTTGAGCAAATGTAAGTAAAATACTTTTATTACTTTTGGAAAAAAATGAGGCAGGTTATTTCGATTGTCATTCCGGCCTACAACGAGGCAAAAACCATCCATCTGATTCTTGA
>DAOPKE010000081.1:0-9831 GCA_035390965.1 Bacteroidales bacterium
GGCGGACATTTCAGCGTGTCGGATGTTGTGCTCTCCGGGCCGCTGCCGGAGCCGATTCTGAAAGCTGCTGAATTATATGCTGGTTGCGTTGCCGGAGCAAGTCTGAAATCAGATTATCTGAAAATGCTCAAAGATGCTGACTTTGTTAATATCAGAGTCGATAAGGAAAAAGTGATTGAACTGAGCAATGATCTTTTGAAAAATTACATGAACGACGCTGAGATTTCTGAATTTCGTACTTCGGGATCAAAGGTTTTAAGCATCAATGTCTATGGTGAAAAACGTAAAAGCATTTGCTGTTGCTGCGGTTGTTAATTTGAAAATTCGATGATTTGAAAATTTGAAAATTAAGCTAAACACTATAATTATGAGAAACGACAAGGATAATTTGATAGTCAGCAAAGTTGTTGATTTTGGATCTCAGATTCTGGATCTGTCGCAAAAAATGGAAGACAAGCGTCAATACGTAATCGCGCGCCAGATATGCAAGTCTGGCACCTCAATTGGCGCCAACGTTTGGGAAGCACAGAATGCTGAGAGTGTGGCTGATTTTATTCACAAATTGAAAATAGCTGCAAAGGAAGCTGATGAAACCGCCTACTGGTTTGCAATCTGTAAAAGAAATCCCAAGTATGAGTATAACGACGAGTTGAAAGAAGATTTACTTGAAATCAGTAAAATGCTTTCAAAAATTATTGCTTCATCCAAACGCAGGCTAAATGGACAATAGAAATTTTCAAATCAAGGAAAGATCTTTCAAATTAGCACACTTTCAAATTTTCAAATTCTTGCACGCATGAAAACAAGACTAAAATTTCTCGACAGATTTCTCACATTATGGATCTTTCTCGCAATGGCCATTGGTGTCCTATCCGGATATTTCTTTCCTGAAGTTGCTGATTTCTGGGAATCATTGAAATCGTCGCCGGAAAGCACCACTAATATCCCGCTGGCAATAGGCCTTATTCTCATGATGTATCCACCGCTGGCAAAAGTAAAATACGAAGAGCTCGGCGATGTGTTCCGCAATGTGAAAGTGTTATCGCTTTCTCTTGTTCAGAACTGGGTCATCGGGCCCTTGCTTATGTTTGCGCTCGCTATTGTTTTTATTAAAATTTTTCCAGGCGAAGACTATTCGAACCTGCCTTATATGTACGGTATCATTATGATTGGTCTCGCACGTTGTATCGCCATGGTCATTGTTTGGAACGATCTTGCAAAGGGCGATACGCAATATGCCGCCGGACTTGTTGCATTCAACAGTATTTTTCAGGTGTTGTTTTTTTCTGTTTATGCCTATTTCTTTATCGCTGTCATGCCGGGCTGGTTCGGTGTTCCAACCAACAGCGTGGTTGAAAATATCACCATGGGACAAATTGCCGAAAGCGTATTCATCTATCTCGGCATACCCTTTATATCCGGCTTCCTGACCCGTTTTATACTGATACGCGTCAAAGACAAAACCTGGTATCATACGAAATTTATTCCGGTGATTAGCCCGCTGACTCTCATTGCGCTGCTGTTTACAATCATGGTCATGTTCTCACTTAAAGGCGAATACATTGTAAAAATTCCGATGGATGTGGTTTTGATTGCAGTGCCACTGCTGATTTATTTTGTGATTATGTTTGTGGGTTCATTCTGGATGAGTAAAAGGATTGGTGCGACTTACAGACAATCGGTCACATTGTCTTTTACGGCAGCCAGCAACAATTTCGAGCTTGCGATTGCCGTTGCCATTGCTATTTTCGGGATGAATTCAGGCGAAGCTTTTGCAGCTGTCATCGGCCCGCTGGTTGAAGTTCCGGTCATGATTGCACTGGTGAATCTGGCGTTCTGGTATCGGAAAAAATGGTTCGGCATACAGGCTTAAAGTTTTGCGTTGAGCCCTTCCCGACATTTTTGCGTCAGCTTTAGTCACTCTGAGCGGAGTCGAAGAGTTGACAACAGACATGTTGTCTGTTATTTTATCTGACCAGCAAAGAAGACGTCGGGATTTGCATTGAGCTTTGAGCGTTGTGCTCTGCGCGATAAGCGAATCATTTCACCAGATACACATTATCATCCGGATTGGCATCAGGAATGGTTTCGCTGCCAAGAACAATTTTTGTAAACGGTTCCTTTGATTCAAAAACCAGCACGGTTTCATTCTGACCACCTTGCCATTTGCTTGCTGACGCAGAAATGGTTCCCACAGCTTTTTTATATGAATAAAAGGTCAGTGATATTGGAAGCGGCAATTGGCCTTTGTTTTCAACTACTACTGTATATTTGTTTCCTGATTTTGTCAAACTTTTTATTGCAAGATCCGGAATCCCGCCGGTCTGATAATACCAAGCCATCCAGTACCAGTTCAGGTCGCGCTTTGATACATTGCTGAATGTATTGAAGAAATCAAGCGCTGTCGGGTGTTTGTATTTCCAGCGGTCGATGAAAGTTAGCAGACATGTTTTGAAAAGTTCAGGCCCAAGCTCCATTTCAAGCATTCGTAATGCTTGTTCTCCTTTTGCGTAGTTCAGATAAAAATAAATGCCCGGATCAAGATAATGCGTTGGCGTAATAAGTGCCACTTCGTCCTGAATGCCGGCATAGTGCGCAAAGGCGCTGGTATTGTATGCTCCGATGTTAAGTTCCGTCGCAATTTCGTGCTGACTGTTTTCAGGAATGAACACAGTCAGTCCTTCATCCATCCAGCCACAAACTGTTTCGTTGGTGCCAACCAGAAACGGGAAATACGCGTGCGTAATTTCATGCGAATTGGCATACACAGTCATCCCGAAATCCTCATCAGGACCAACATTGGTGATCATCGGATATTCCATTCCAAAGTCGCCGGCATACACCGTCAGATATGGAAAAGGGTAGGGAATGCCTGGCATTTCTTCTGACAACGACCGGATTGTTTCGCGCGATATCGAAATTACACTGTCAAAATTCACTGCCGATTTATTGTAGGCAGTTTCCACCACCGTGCGTCTGCCACTGCTTTTGTCTACTACAACGCTTGTAACATCCCACAGATAATGATCGCTGATTCCAAAAGCAAAATCACTCACATTCGTCGCCTTGTATTTCCATGTGAGATTTTGCGTTGTGATTTTTTTATTCAGAATATCTTCTTCTGTAATTACATGATGAATTTCGTTGGATGTACATGCTTCTGTATATCGGCTGTAAATGGGCGCTTGAAGCACGTCTTTCAGATTCTGTGGATCACCTGTAGCCCACACCACAAACTGATCGGGAACGGTTATTTCGACTTCGAAATTGCTGAAATCGCTGTAGAATTCTGCCATTCCGTTATATGACCTCGTGTCCCAGCGATTGATGTCGTCGTACACCGCAATCTGCGGATACCACTGGCCGACAAACATGCTTGTGCTGTCAATAGTACCCATGCGGATTAGCGTGTGTTGCGGAAAATCAAAATTCCATTCGATCTGAAGTTCTGTTTTGCTATGCGGCGCCATTTTTTTTGAAAGAATCAAATACATCAGCGTTCCATCGCGCATCAGCTGCCGGCTGTTTTCGCTTACATCAACTATATCGTTGTTCACTTTCAGCGATGTGATGCGCACGCCGTCGTGTATATCGGCCGGATGTACAGGAACTATCGAATTGCGGTTTATGCCTTTTTTAAATACATCCTGATATAATCTGATGACAATTGTTTTCAATGAATCGGGACTGTTGTTTGAATATACAATGCGTTCGCGGCCGCTTATTACCTTGTTATTCACATCTACTGTTACTTGTATAAAATAGTCTGACGAATTTTGCCAGTAGTTTTCACCAGGTGTTCCATCGTGGTTCCGGGTGCCTTTTTCGTATGCCAGTGATTCGTTTGTTGAAATAGTGGGATGCTGCGCCAGTGAATTAAACGAGAAGTGTATCAGTAGCAGGGTGATGCAAAAAGCAGTAAGGGTTTTCATGTGATGTGGATTTTTTTAATTAAATCAGCCAAAAGTAAAAATTCATCAATTGACACACATATATTTTCTACCATTACCCCTTTTTATCGGATAAACGCCGCGAACATTTCTTTGTTGTTCTTTCTTGTTTGCTGCCATGCTGACGAGGATATATCCGAAAGCTGCCAGGGAAAGTGTCTGGAGAAAGGACTCTGCCTGCATGTCGCTGCAATCAACTGAATTTATGATTTGCAGGATTATTCAATAAATTATTTTCGACTCTTGAAATGAGTTTTTTTTAATGCGTTGGCTCTGAATTTTTCCGGCATGATTTTTATTGTGCGCGTGAAATTTTTTATCTTTGAAAAAAAACCACCTATGAAAACAAATCTTTTTCTTGTCGTCGTATTTTTGATAATTGCTCCGTCGGTAGTTTTCGGGCAGATTCCTGCATTTCCTGAAAAATCGAGAGAGGCCGTCATGCATTTTATTGATGAAATGAACGCCCGGCAATCTGCTTTGTATGATCAGATTAATGCCTTTAATAAAGAAAATGATGCGGTCGGAGAGCAAATCGATCCTTCGAAAATGACTGCAGCATATGGTATGACTCAAGATGTAAATGCGCTGATGGAACGGCAGCAACGTTCGCTGGATAATCAGGAAATGAATGAAAAGCTTGCGCAAAGAACTATGGAGTACGAATCACAGTGGAAAAAACTGGTTGATAGTTTGTCGGCAGAAATGGCAGTTTTTAATGTCCTTTATACGGAATGGGCTGACAACTGTTTGGGCATTCCTTCTTCCAACTGTAATGCTTGTGAAGCAAAAAAGAATCAAAAAGGAGATGAAATTCTTATGCGCTATTTTTTTGGTAGCAATGCAATACTTATCGGCTGGCTAAATACTTATGTGGGGGATGTGCCTGTGCATTCGAAGCAAGTGATGATTGAAGCAATGAGTATTCAGGAAGAAACACTGGGTTTCAAGTTCCCTCACTCAGCCGATCTGGCCGCACTCGAAGAGCAGAAAGCCATTATTGATGCAATTCTTAAAGTTTTTGAAGAAATAGATCTGAAGCTCTTTCCGGGCGCCAATTGATAATTGTTCCACCGGCGCGCGTGCCCACACATTTTTTTAGCCTTTTGATAAAGCAGTCCATGCTTTCTACCAAAGCCACTCCGGACTGTTTGGTAGATAAAATATTCGTATAAGTATAGAATATTATACAATAATTTACAATTTTGTAAGTTTGTATGATATTAAACTCCACTGAAATGAAATTTCTGCTTTGCATATTAAGTTTTTTAATTGTTTCAGGTATCCATACAGCAGTATCTGCTACCGGTATTGTTGTTACGGGCGTGTTGCAAGACAGTACCGATCAGAAGCCGCTTGCGTTTGCCAATGTGGCCTTGATTCATCAAAGTGATTCGTCTTTTCTTACGGGAACCACGACTGATGAAAATGGTCAGTTTGAATTGAATGTCACTGATACAGGTCAGTATTTTCTTAGGGTATCTTACCTTGGTTATGGCACTCAGTTTAAGCAGCTTGATCTGAAAAACGGTCAGTCGCGGCTGGATCTTGGCCGAATTCCGGTTGCCAAATCGGCTCAGAATCTTTCAGAAGTAACAATTGTTGCTGAAAAACCTATGTATGTTTACGAAGGCGAAAAGAAAGTGTATAATGTGAGTGAAGACCCGAGTGTGCAGGGTGGAGTGGCCAATGATGCCCTGCAGAATGCCCCGGGCGTGTATGTTGATATGGAAGGAAATATCACTTTGCGTGGAGTTTCGGGTGTCGAAATTTGGATTAATGATAAACCGTCACGTATTTCTGCAGAAGGATTGAAGCAGTTTCTGCAACAGTTGCCTGCCAATTCTCTCGAACGCATAGAGGTTATTACAAATCCATCGGCCAAATACAGTGCCGAAGGGACTGGTGGAATCATTAATATTGTTACCCGCGAAAAAATTAAAAAAAATCTCTTGCTTAGTTTTGGACTTAATGCTTCAACTCTTGGTAATTATTCTCCCTGGGCATCGTTTGTTGCCAGCAATGAAAAACTGAGCTTCAATATTTATCTGAGCCATTCCAATCATAACTGGAAAGGGAATAATCGTTCTTCTGGTTTTGTTTTTAATGGTCCCGACACCGTTTATTCTTTTAGCAATGGTTCCGATTACACGTATGAGGGCAACTGGAATTACGGACATATGAGTCTTTCCTACGATTTTAACAAAAACAATTCGATCGAAACCTGGTTTGGCGGCTCATTCAGCAGCAATGAAAGCTCATCATCCAGTTATAGTTTGCGTGAAACATCAGGCGAATCTTTCAATTACACTTCCCAAAACGCTGGCAATCGCACCGGTAACAGTATGAATGGCGGTCTTTCATACGAACATCGCTTTAAAAAGGAAGGCCATAATTTTAAACTCGATTCCTATTTCTGGACATGGGATCAGGATGGCGAAACTTCTTATTCAAAACTCTTCGACGTGCAGACATGGGACAATCTCAAATACATCGAAAACGGGATCAACTCCAATTTGTCTTTTTCCGGCGAAGCACACTATACTAATCCGCTTGCAAAAAACAGAACCATAGAAGCGGGGGGCGAATTCGGCAGCAATGTGCAAAGCGAAAAATCACCCATTGATACCTTCAATTTTTCTACAGGATTGTATGAACATGTTCCTGCTTTTTCAAATGTGCTTGATCAATACACCATGGCCGGTGCTTTTTATACAACGTATGCCGACACTTTGAAATGGCTGAATTATAAAGTTGGACTGCGATATGAATTTGCAGGTCTTGAAATGACTTCGGTTGCTTTAACCGATGTGTTGAAGCGCAATTACGGAACTTTTTTCCCAACAGTGCATTTGAGTGCCAAAACAAAAAACAACGACAATTATACTCTCAGCTATTCGCGGCGTGTTCAATATCCGCAGTGGGAGCTCGATCCATTTGCCAATCGTATTAATGAAGAATCGGTATTTTTTGGCAATCCTTACCTCGATCCGGCTTTCACCGACGCATTCGAAGCGGGTTACGCCCACTTTTTCAAAAACGGAAGTTCAATCAGCGCCACTTTATATCACCGCAGGACGAACCTTGATATTACCACTAAATCGGAAGGAGTGTTTGATACTTTGCTCAACCGTTATACCATTTATACATCTTATATCAACGCCGGGAAAAACATTAGTACCGGGGGAGATTTTACAGCAACTTGGCGCCCGAAACCCGCATACAGAATCATGTTTAATACCAATGTCTATTATAGGGATTTTTATGCAGATCTTGGATCCTATGTTGTTGACAAGGAAGATCTGACCTACGATGGTAAAATTATTTTCATGTGGAATTATAAATTCCTGCGACTGAATATTATGGGCATCTATCGCGCTGCTGCAGCCAGTTTGCAGGGGTCAGCGGAAGATACGTACTTCGTAAATGCCAATCTTAATGCCGATTTCTTTAAGAGGAAATTGTCGGTTCGCGTTGGTATGCAGGATATTTTCAACTGGCAGGAAAGCAACACCATTACCAACACTCCCACTTATTATTCTGAAAATTATTCAAAGAACCGAAGTCAGTTTCTGACATTCGGAATTACTTTCAGGTTTGGTAAAATTGAACTGGAACAAAGTCAGATGCCGCCTCAGGGTGGTGTTGGTGGCCAGATGTAAAAAATCTTTCTTAAATCAATCAGACAAAGTATCTTGTTTTGAGCCAAAGTTTAAACATGGGATCGTTGAGATTGTATTGTCTGTTGTGGTAATCAATCAGGTCTTTGTCAATCAGTGCTTTTTTGATTTTCGCAACATGGGCCGACGATTTTAGTTTGTAGCGGCTAATGACAGCACCCGACGTTAATTTTGTTTCGTTATTGATGATGGCCTGAAGAAAGCAGAGTTGGTTTGAAGGCAGACTGTCGGCCAGATTTTGAAACAGGTAACTGAGCTGATCCAGCAGACTCTCGGCTGCCTGAATAACGATTTGAGTATTGGTGGTTTTTTTTGTCCTCAGCCAGGTCAGCTGTGCCAGTTGCTGCGCATAAAACGGATGATTCTCTACCTTTTGTGCTATCAGCGCCGCATCAGTTGCATTGATTTTTTTACCGGTGTCTTTGAATCTTTTGATGAAAAATTTCACCCATAGTTTCTCTTCAATTTTTTCGAGAAACATCAGGTCGCCGAATTTGTAGAAGGGCATGGAAGAATGTGCGAAAAGCTCTGTCATCAACCCGCGGCGACTCCCATAGAGACAATAGGTCACTCGGCTGTGATTTTGCCAGTGCGAGCGCAGTTTTTTCTGAAAAGCAGTCGGATTGTCAAACACCATGATGTTCTGAAATTCATCGAGACAGACAATGATGCGGATGCCTTTCTTTGCGGCAATCTTCTGAGGCAGGTTGATGATTTCGTCCGGATCCTGACCGGCTGCTTCCCAATCGAGACCGACCGATATTTCGTTTTGCCGGTCCGGGCTGTAGCTGATTCGTGGGATGAAGCGGCTCAGAAATGTTTTTGCATTTTCGGTGAACTCAGTGATTTTTGTTGATACTGCCCGCATAATCTGATTGACATATTTCTCATAAAATTCCTGCTCCGACCGGATGTTATTCAGATCAATTATCACTACACGATTGCTTTTGTAGCGTTTTTCATACACTCTTGCTGTATGCAGAACCAGTGAGGTTTTCCCCCATCGCCTGGGCGAAATCAGAATGGTGTTGGTGCCTGAATTGAAATTGGTTATCAGCCTTTCAGTCTGAGTTTCACGGTCCGTAAATTCATCTAAACGTGCCGTTTTTCCGAAAACAAATGGTGCTTCCATGAAGGATTGATTAATTTGTTTTAATGAAATCATCATTCACTTGCAAAAGTACAATAATTATTTGTAGTAACAAATAAGTTAGTAACAAATAAGTTAGAAACAAATAAGTTAGAAACAAATAAGTTAGAAACAAATAAGTTAGTAACAAATAAGTTAGTAATAAAATAGTTAGTAACAAAAGGTTATAATTGTTTATGCGATGAAAAATTTGATTAATGACCTTTGTGTCAATACAAACAGAGCATCCGCTCAGTAAATCCACTGTATTTTGTAATTTTACAACAAAAATGCTGTCCTTTTCTTTAATACCAGTCAATCAAACCTTTATTCTTGAAGGAGTCCGGCATGTTTTGCCGATTAATGCCCGTGAAGCTTTTGAGTCAAACCTTGCGCTGGCAGTCGATGTCCGTGAGGCCATGGAAGTAATGGTTTCCTCTATCGATTGTCCTCAGCTGCTTTTGTATCCGATCGGTCAGCTGAATGAAATGTGCGCAGAGCTGCCATTGAATACTCCGATAATTGTTATTTGCAATCACGGAATCCGCAGCGCAGAGGCAGTTGTTTTATTGCAGCAAAAAGGATTCACCGAAGTGTACAACCTCGACGGCGGTCTGCATGGCTGGATTGAAGCCGGACTGCCGGTGGCGGGCCAGGGCGGCTGCAGTTGTGGGTGTCATTGATTTTTGCCGTTACACGTTACAATCGTTACATGTAGCTTTCAGCCGTCAGTAACCAGCTTTCAGCTCTGACAAGGAGCTCATAACTCATCACCTACTTCCTCGTCCCCGGAGCCCTAAAGGGCATACGGGCTATTAATATTTATCGCCTCCCGGCGAATCATAATGGAACTTCGTAGCTTTCTCTGACGCCTTCAGCAACTCATCACTCATAACTACTTACGCCTATCTCCTTACGCCTCTCTCGTATTTTTGATTTCGTATTTCGTCTCTCGTATTTTCACATGGACGAAGTCCCACATTTCCACATCATCGCATCATCGCATCATCGCTGCAGTATTTCGTATCTCGTATTTCTAATTTCTAATTTCGTATTTCTGATTTTGTATTTC
>DAOPKE010000081.1:9931-12237 GCA_035390965.1 Bacteroidales bacterium
ATTTCGTATTTCTGATTTTGTATTTCGTATTCTCTCATTTCCACATTATATATTATATTTGCTCACCAAACACACACTCATGAAAAAGGTATATTTAATTGCTGTGATGACCCTTGCCGGAGCATTTTTGTTTTCGGCCTGCAGTCCTAAAAATGATAAAGAAAAGAAATCGATGAGCAGTCTGAAAAAAGAAACAGTGACTACCGCCAAAGACAGTCTGATGGCGAAATTCGGAAAGACCGACGAAATCAGGATTACCAAGGGTGTCGATCAGGCGGCTGAAATGTGGCGTAAGGAAGACGGTGCCGACAGCACTTTCATTCGTTTCTGCATTGATAATTTCACAGCCACCGGACCGGATCTTGACACACTGTTTGACAAATATAATTATTATTTTGAACAGATTTATGGGCACTACAATATGATGACCATTGAGCTGATGCGTAATATACATGAGCCACGCGGTACAGTGATGCCTGTCGATGAAATGTTTGGCTCGTGGGATGTGACTGCTCATTTTGCCGAGGATATGTTTAATAACAAAACAGCTTTTGCCGTGTTGCTGAATTTTCCGTATTACACCTTGGAGGAAAAGAATGATCTTGGTAAGAAATGGACAGCCCGTCAGTGGGGAATGGCACGGCTTGGCGATATGTTCATTGCACGTGCTCCGTCTGATCTGTTGCTGAAGGCCTCTGAAACGATGGTGAACGGAGACAGCTATATATCAAATTATAATATCTACATGGGAAGTTTGCTGAATGATAAAGGCGAAAAATATTTCTCTGAAGATAAAGTGTTGATTACTCACTGGGGCTTGCGCGATGAGCTTAAATCGAATTACGCAGATACGTCTTTAGGCCTTGCAAAGCAGGAAATGATCTACCAGGTGATGCAGCGGATTATCGACCAGACTATTCCTCAGAAGGTCATTAACAACGGTTCTGTTATGTGGAACCCTGTTACAAATAAAGTGACCGGCAATGGCAAAGAAGTGGATTCAGAACCTGAACCGGACAAGCGTTACGAAGTATTGTTGAATAATTTCAAGGCATTGAAAGCTCTGGATTCCTATTTTCCGTACAATGAAAATTATATTTCGCGAAAGTTCGATGCAGAGATGGAAATGGCTCAGGCCGATGTTGAAAATTTGTTTGTTTCCTATGTGTCTTCTCCCGTGCTGAAAGAAATCGGATTGTTGATTGAACAACGTTTGGGTCGAAAATTGCGTCCGTTCGATATTTGGTACAATGGCTTTACATCACGCGCAGGCCTTAATGAGGCTGAGCTTGACAAAACCACACAGAAACTGTATCCCGATAATGTGGCTTTCAAAAAAGCACTGCCGGGTATTCTGAAAAAACTTGGTTTCGATGCAGAAAAAGCGGAATACATTTCCACTTACATTGATGTTGACCCGGCTGTAGGCAGTGGCCACGCCTGGGGTTCGGCCATGCGTAATGATGTTAGCCATCTTCGTACCCGCATTGCTCCAACAGGAATGAATTACAAAGGATACAACATTGCAGTGCATGAATTTGGTCACAATGTTGAGCAAACCATTTCGATTCATTTCGTTGACAATTACATGCTGCATGGTGTTCCCAATACCGCTTTCACAGAGGCGATTGCTTTTGTTTTCCAGAGCCGTGACCTGCAATTACTTGATATGAAAAACAATGATCCGCTGGCGCATGAATATGAAAATCTTGAGATTGCATGGTCGGTGTATGAAATTATGGGCGTCAGTCTGGTGGATATGAATGTATGGAAATGGATGTATGAACACCCCGATGCAACCCCAAAAGAATTGAAGGAGCAGGTGATTATTATTGCTAAGGACATTTGGAACAAATATTATGCACCGGTGTTTGGAATAAAGGATCAAACCATTCTGGCTGTTTATAGCCACATGATTGATGCGCCGCTCTATTTATCGGCTTATCCACTGGGCCACCTGATTCAGTTTCAGCTTGAACAACACCTGAAAGGAAAGAATTTTGCGGCTGAAGTGACACGTATTTATTCATTGGGTCGTCTCACTCCCGATGTATGGATGGTTCAGGCAACCGGAAGTAAATTGTCAACAAATCCATTGCTGAAAGCTGCGGCGGAATCAGTTAAAGTTGTGAAAGCTACGAAATAGCAATTTCATATAAATCGATATTTTTTGCCTCCGGAATTTTATTTTCCGGAGGTTTTTTGTGAAAAAATATTGAATTTTCGAAAATAATTTTACCCTGCGCTTTTTTTACTGTCAAAGAAAGGTTTTAAGAAAATTCTGTACCGTGAAAGTGAAAGCGATT
>DAOPKE010000082.1:0-6501 GCA_035390965.1 Bacteroidales bacterium
GACCCGAGTAGAAATATTCGTCAGTAATATTTATCGGGATAATTCATTATAAGTATATTTGTGAGTGTTTAAAAGCCAGAATAAATTCTGAAGAATTATTAAATGAAAAGAATCCTGTTCTCATTCTGTCTTATCGCTGGTTTGATGACCGCATTGTATGCACAATTGTACACAGGAGGCTATAAATCATTCAATGATTCTGCTTTTTCAAAAGGAGATAAAATTCTGGCTCCTAAAATTTTGTTTACCCTGAGCGGAGGTTCACGCGTTCTTCCTGAATGCGAAGATTCGGTAAAAATAATTGCCGATTTTCTGAATGAGCATCCCGAAATGTGCATTGAAATTGGTGTGCACACCGATTACCGCGGCGCGGATGAATTCAATGACACCATTTCATATCATCGGGCTGGATCAGTTAAAGAAGTACTCGTTGGTTTGTTTGAAATTGATCCGACCAGAATTGAAATAAAAGGATACGGTAAACAACAACCACTTATTTCAAAAGAAGAAATCGACGCTGTTCAATCCAAAGAAATGCAGGAAACCATGCACCGCATCAACCGCCGGGTTGAAGTAAAAATTATTCAGATTCAACAATAAAACACTATATGAGAATTGACATCAACCAGAAAAAAATTTCGATCGGAGATAAGTATCAGATTTTTATAAATGGCCAGCAGTGCTATTCCGGAGCGAAAAAGCTTTTCAGATTTCTGGCCAAAATTGAATTGTTTGATCAATTGAATCAGCAGGTCAAACTCACCATTAAAAAGAAATTGAGCTTGTTTCGTGCAAAATTCAGAATCATTTTCCCCATCGGTACAGACATTCAATTCGAAACTGTTTCATACTGGAAACTTCATTATCGCTGTGTTTTAAACAAAGACACCTATGAGATATACGGACATCGCAGCCGCAAATATTCTGTGTATAAAAACGGTATTCAGATCGCCTGGTGGGATAAGGAAGTTGTTTCTTGGTTTAATGGCGACAACTACACCATTGTGGCCGACAACGATTGCAACTACGAGCTGATCATCGCATTCTGCCTCATTATTGATGAGTTCCGCTCCGACGATAATAAAAGCGCGGTGAATGTCGATATTGGCCACATCGGTCCGCAGGCCACGCCATTCAATCCGAACTGGCAGCCGAAAAACTGATGCTGTGAGTGCAGCTTTCAGCAAGTCGATTCGCCATCGGTGAGCAGCGAGCGGCTGAAAAATACGAGATACAAAATTCGAAATAAAAGATTAGAATCAGGCGTCCGCCACCGCGGATGAGAAGGAGTTTTGGACAGAGAGAGAGTAAAGCTCAGCCATGCACCATGTCTTATGCTAAATGATTCTTGCTTCTTCAACGCACTCAGGTCGCTTTGCGACGCAGAGAGGTTGAAGAAAAACCGCAGAAATTAATCACTTTCAAATTTTCAAATGAGCACATGAGCACGTCATTTCTTCTTTACCGAATAGCCAAACGTTCCAACCAGATCGCCATGCTCGAAGTATCCGCCATGATTGTAATTTATCAGAGCGGCACGTTCTATTTCGAATTTAGAAGTTCTTGTGTTGAAGAATCTTTCGTCGGCAATGGTGTTAAGCACTTCGGCCACGAACATGTGGTGCGAACCAAGTTCGATAATTTGTGTCACTTTGCATTCCATCGACAGCGGGCTTTCGGCAATATACGGACAAGGAATCTGAATTCCGGCCACAGGCGTGAGTTTCATGGTTTTAAACTTATCCAGATCCTTTCCGCTCCTGACTCCGCAAAAGTCGGCTGCTTTCACCAGGTTTTTATCCACCAGATTAATCGTAAACGCCATTTGTTCTTTTATCATTGCATATGAATACCTTTCAGGCCGCACAGAGATGTACACCATCGGTGGAGTCGTACACAAAGTACCGGTCCATGCAATGGTAATGATATTGTGCTTCTCGCTGTTACCGCATGAAACCATGACTACCGGCAGGGGGTACAACATGTTGCCGGGTTTCCAGATATGTTTTTCCTGAATCATTTTTATGTCGTTTTTGCAAAGATAATCTTTTGATGACTTTGTCGGCTACGCAAGTCAAAACTCCAGCTGTGAGCGGTGAGTGGTGAGTGGTGACCATACAACTCATCGGAGCTTCGCACACCTTGTCCCTGGGGCTTCGCCCGAGGCTATTCTTATTTAACTCCTCCGGAGTATCCGGTGGTGCTGCGCAGCTTTATTTGATGCCTTCGGACACAACAGATTTTCTTATGTTGGGCGCGCGTCTCCTGACGCGTGACCTACCAACTCAAAGGAGCTTCGCGTAATACGAGACATGTCGCAACTTTCTTTGACGCCTTCGGCCACAATTACGTTGTACTTTGCGCATTGTGCGTGGAATTTATCACGCTGAAGGCGGAAGGCGTTACACGTTACAATTGAAAAAAATAAGGTTCCCGACCGGAACAGGAATCAGCACTATAGAGTAAATGGCTTGTGCAGAGCCGTAATCTCCTTAAAACCTTCGACTTGTCATCACGTGAAACCACGTGGCACGTGGCAAGCTGTGACAAGCTGTTTTACGAGAAGCATTTCCATTTTTCTTCCGCGAATCCGCGCAACGAAGAATACCGTTTCAACCGTGTTTTTAAATTTTAAATGCAACTTGTACCAAAATTCGTATATTTGGGTCAAATAAAAAATACATGGGACAAAATGCACCGCGTTTCAAATTAGAAAAACTTCCTCCGTTGAGAGAGAAAGTTGAAACGATTGAAATACTTCGGCAAACGAACAAATCAACGGCGGTACTGGCTGAACTGAAAGGGGTCGCGAAAACAATTCCCAATCAGGCCATGTTAATCAATGCCATCGTTTTGCAGGAAGCTAAAGATAGTTCCGAAATTGAGAATATTATTACAACTCAGGATGAATTGTATCAAGCTCTTGCAATTAATAAACCCCATATTTCTACCGAAATAAAAGAAGTTGTAAATTACCGCAAAGCAATATTCCATGGTTTTGATCTTTTAAAAAAACAAGAGTTTCTGAGAGTGAATGATATCATAAGCATTCAGCAGAAATTGGTGGATAATACAGCTGGAATAAGAAGCACCCCGGGAACTGTACTGAAAAACGATAAAACCGGAGATGTGGTTTATACACCACCACAGGACAAAGCAGAAATATTGGATTTGTTATCAAATTTTATTGAACATTTTAATCATTCAGGTGATTTATCACCCCTGATTAACCTGGCTGTTTTTCATTATCAGTTCGAAAGCATACACCCTTTTTATGATGGAAACGGGAGAACCGGCCGCATCCTGAATATTTTGTATTTGATTTTGAACAAGTTGATAGATGTACCTATTTTATATCTCAGCTCATACATAATTGACCATAAACCGGAATACTACCGCCTGCTCAACCAAACGAATTCATCAGGTAACTGGCAGGAGTGGATACTGTTTATGCTGAAAGCGGTCGAAAGTACATCAAAAGATACAATTACAAAAATTCTGAATATTAAAAATCAACTTGATTCAACAATTTTAAAGGTTCAGGAAAAAGCTCCGAAAATATACAGGAAAGAACTTGTGGAATTGCTGTTTGAACAACCTTATTCAAAGATTGAATTTGTGGTTCATAAACTTGGTGTGGAAAGAAAAGCCGCGTCACGGTATTTGAGGGAATTGGAAATGATTGGAATTGTTGAGTCAAAAAAAATCGGGCGTGAAACCATTTATGTTAATCGTGACCTGATAGAAATCTTAAAAAAATAACACACGCGCCACAACCCATCGCGCCCCTCATAAAACCTAATCTCTCCTGAGATGTTTTTGAAAAAAATGCGCGTTGGTGAACAAATAAAAATCATGTTTGATCGCATTTGGAAAATGTTTGTATTTTTGAAATTGATATAGCAATTGGAATTCATATTCATCCATAAAGGGAATTGATGTCTGTATTTGACAATTCGATAAAAACAGTGTGTGAGGTAAAGAACTCTTCCATGAAACTTTTTCTGTGTGTACTGATAATTCTCGGATTTGCATCCTGTTCATTATTTCATAAAAAAACAATAAATAATACAAAACCGATCAATGATTCAGCTTATATTAATTATCCCATGAATGCCGACACCAGGTTTTTTATGTCGATGACGGAATTCATGCATACAATAGAATTAGAAAAACTTTGCGACCCGGTTCGCATATTTATTGGATTTTCAGTTGATACAGCCGGGAAAATTTCTAACGCCGATTTTATTCCATGTATTTTTGAAAATGATGATTGCTCAATTGACTCAGCTTATTTGGAAAAATTACAAGTGGAATTTGAAACAAGTATGCCTGTATGGAAGCCTGAAATAAATAATGACTCAATTACAAAAACCAGGTACATAATTCCGGTTATATTTGATTAAAGATAGATGCACACCACACAATTAATCTTTAGGGCTGATATGTAATCCGAGGCACGGAATCTTCCTCTGCCTATTCCGCCACTTTCCGCGCCTCACTCACCGAAACCCGCTTCCCATCAACATAAGCAACCACAAACGCATCAGTCAAACCTTTGGCGTTGAGTTCGTTTTTCTTTGCTTCAGCATCGGAATACTTGCTGAAATTGCCAACCGTGTACACTGTCAGACCCGCATCGTTCCTGGTGGTTTCGATGCCCTGCCCGGCTAAGGCAATGAGTTCATTCACGACATTCACCGGCACATCTTTGCTGTAGGCGCCGATCTGCACTTTGAAAACGGGCTTTGAGGCGGGCGTAATATTCGTCGGCGTAACCTGTGTATTCTGCGGCTGGGTGCCGGCTCCGGACTGTTTCAATCCGCCACCGAATGTCACGCCGTCGGCCATCAGCTGATTGGCTTCGGCCTGTGTGATTTTCTTTCCTTTGTACAGAATGACCACAAACGCATCGGGCACACCGCCTGCGCGGATCTTGTTGCGGGCCGCCACAGCGTCGTTCATGTTGTTGAAAGTACCGGCGTAATAGCGGTAATATTTATTGTCCATCCGCTCCTCAATCAAAGGACTGATGCCGAAAAGCGAGGTGCTGTTGCGCGTGGTGGCATACACACCCACCTGCACGGAATACACCAGACCTTCCACATCGGTCATGCTGAAATTGCCTGCTGATGCGGCCTGCGCTGTTACAGCCGGCGTTCCGCCCTGCTCCATTCTCCGGGCTTCGTACACCGGAACGCGCTTACCATCGAAATATGCAACCACAAAGGCATCGGCATAACCCTGCTGCCTCACCCGCTTCAGATCAGTATTGGCAATGTTGTACGAAGTGAAATATCCGGTCATGTACTGATTCCATCCGCCGGTTTTATCCACAACGACATTCATGCCTTTGAAATATTTCGTGGTATCCACTTCCACCCTCGATGCCGAAATCTGAATGCGGTAATACAGGCGGTTGTCAGATTTTATAGTACTACTGTCATCACCAACGCTTCGGTCTGTGCTGTCAGCTGGCAACTGGCTACTGACAACTGACAACTGGTTATTATCGACAACCACATTATTGTTTACAACGTTATTGTTTTGATTGTTGTTCTGATTATTATTCTGATTAATGTTTTGATTATTGACCTGATTGTTGTTCTGATTGTTATCAGCAACATCCTGATTGGTCACAGCTGACTTCTCGTAAGCAGCCAGCAGAGCTGTATTTGAAGGATACTGCTTTGTGATTTCAGCAATATCGTTTCCGGTTGTATTTTCAATTTCAGAAACGGTACGGCTGACAATTTTTTCAGGATCGTCAATGTTGTTTGCTGCCATTGCTTTCTGCTGCAGATCAAGGGACTGCTGTTCCTTTTCCTGCGCCTGCGCAAGAATGTCGCGCTGTTTTGCAAAATCGTTTTCACGATAGGCCTGGCTTCGCAGCTGACGTGCTTCGATCATAAGCATACGCGCATTGTCGCTTTCCTGTGATCTCGCTGCATTGCTTTCAGTCAGCGCCACATTGTTGTTTTCGTATTCGCTGTTATTCCAGATGCCGTACAGATCATTCGCCATCAGGAAGTGACGTTTGGAAGATTCGGTATATTCATCCGCCTGCTTCTGAAATTTGGTTTTCACTGCCGGGTCGGTGGTGGCATCAGCCAAACGGCGCACACTGTCAGCTTTGTGCAATTCTGTTTCGTACATCAGCTGATGAAAGCCGATCACTGATTCTTCGGAATACACCGGAATCTGCTCCGGCAGCTGTTTCCCGATAAGCTTCAGATTATTTTCAGCGTTGTTTTTATAAGCGTCGGCTTCGGCCGAGTAGGCCTGCATGGTTTTGGTCAGCGCTGCAATTTCGTTTTTGATCTGATTCGAATCGGCTGGATTTGTAGCCAGCTTTTTCTTCAGCGAAGCAATGCGGACCATGAATGTCTGCGCTGCGGACTCGTAAAACGAAGACTGAATCAGATCCTGCTCTTCGTCGCTGGCAGAAACCTTGTCCGAAGCATTGCTGACCTGGACATTCTGATTGTTGTTGTCAGCAAC
>DAOPKE010000082.1:6601-11948 GCA_035390965.1 Bacteroidales bacterium
GTCAGCGCGTTTTGCTTCTCTTTGGTGTCGGCTATGTCATTCTCAATCTGCGTGCGCTTTTTCGGGTTGTCGGTGTTTTCAAGTTTTTCATTCAGCACCTGAAGTTTTTTCTCAACGATGTTCAGTTGCGGCTGCAGCTCATTCCTTTCTTTTTCTGTTTTGCTGATTTCCGACCGGAAGTCGCCTGTACGCGTCGAAAGCAGCTTTTCAGTATCATCCGCAGCAGGACGTGATGTCTCAAGAATGGCTTCGCTTCTGGTCTGCATCTTTTTCAACTCATTTGTATCGGCAGCTGCTTTGTCCGAAAGTTCCTGCATGAGTTTGTCAAAGTCGCTTTCAGCCTGAGTCAGCAGTGCATTCTGTTTATTCAGTTCATCGTGATAGTCGCTGAGCACATTCATCTGCATGTTGATTTCGGTCAGGTCTGCTTCAAGCTCGGTTTTTTTCATTTGTTCGCTCTGTGTGAGAACTGGCTTGTCGCGCAGTTTTACCCATTCCGATAGTTTGAAATCGTAATCGCTTTTCTTTTTGGCGAATGCAAGACTCACAGCTTCGGACTCGCGCTTATTGCGATCCAGACAGTTCTGCACGGAATCGGCTGAAGAAGAAATTTGCTGTATAATACTCGTCACCAACTCCGTTGACTGCTGATTATTATCTGTAATTACCTGGTTGGTGTCGGTAGCTTGCTGATTGTTATTGTCGGCAATATTCTGGTTGTTTACATCAGTGTTATTCTGATTATTGTTATCAGCAATGTTTTGATTGTTGTTGTCCGTTACATTCTGATTACTGACATCTGATTGCTGATTATTGTTGTCCGAATCACTGTTCAGTGAATCAGCATAAGCAACTGCATCGCTCACGATATCGACACGCTGATCAGATTTCGATTTCAGATCGACCATTTCATTCTGCTTCAGCTTAGCATCATCTTTGAGTTGCTGGGCTTTGAGTCGTTTGTCATTGGCTTCCCTTCTGATTTTATCAGCTTCGGACTGATACTCTTCTTTCAGCTCAGGATCGGTTGTCAGAGCAGCTTCGTTGATATACACTTCGGCATCCTTGTCTAATTTTTTTGCGTCTTCCTCCAGAATTTTAGATTCCGCCAGATCAGACGCAACAACCTTTTCAAGTTCTGCCACATATTCGTTATCACCGCGGATTTTTTTATCAAGCTGCACCAGATTGATTTTGAAAGTATCAATTCCATCAATCAAATCCTTGAGCAAAACCACCGATGTATCGATTTGTCGCGACAAAGCCAGTTTCTGTACATTACCGGCCTTATCCTGAATACGGTCAAAATTCTTTGCCTGCACGTCGGCAGCCGCAGCATACTGATTATACATCTGTTTTGCCAGCTCGGATTCCTCGGAAAGCAACATTGATTTTTTCGACAGTTCATTAGACTGAGCCATCATATCCTTGCGCTTTTTGGCATCCGTTTCATTCACAGACTTTTCGTACAAATCACTGCTTTGTTTGCTGAGAGCGGCCGCCTGATCTTTTTTCTGTTCCGAAATTTTCAATGATGCATCGCGCATGTTGCGGAAAACATCGAGCTGATCTTCAGCAGAAGCAACATGTTCAAACGCAATATCCACAACCTGATCACCGGTCGGATTTTCCGGAATATTGTATTTTGAGTTATTATTGACTGCAATGACTTTCGCAGTATCAATAACTATTTCCTCATTGCTGTTTACATCCAGACTTGCCTTTTCGCGCAGTTTTGCAATGGTTTCAAGATATTCAGCACTGTTAACATCTATGTTTCCTGCAGCAATTAGCTCAGGATTATAATTTTCATAATCCGGAATTTTACGGTCGATACGAACCAGAAACACCATCATACGACCATCGGAACTGTTTCTTAATGACGAAAACCAGGCATAACGCTGACTCGGGTCAGTGATAAAAAGAATATCGTCAAACGGAGAGTTGATGGCGAAATCGACATTGACGGGTGCAGTCCAGTCTTTTTTGACAGTATCATACACTGTGCGGAAAATATCATATCCACCCATTGAATTATGGCCTTTCGAACAAAAATAGAGTGTCCGGCCGTCGGGCAACAGATATGGATAGTTTTCATCGTATTCCGTATTGACAGCACTGCTCAGTTTTTCCGGCGCAGAAAATTTTCCACCCGGGAGCTTATACACCCTGTAAATATCGCGGCCGTTCATGTTTTTTTTGCCATAGCTGCTATAATACACTACCTGATGTGTATCGCTGATGAAAACCAGCTCTGGATCAGCCGAACGACGGTCCGGCTTGGTTTTGAGAAACTCTGGTTTGGGTCCGATTCGTCCACCGAATTTGGAAATATCATACGAACGAAAGAAACTTTCAGTCCCAACTTCGTATTTTTTCATCACTACGAGGTCGCTCAGATTCTGCAACAGCGTAATACCATTGGAGCACATCTGATTTCGAATAAAGGCCTCTTTTGCATAAGGACTTTTGGACGGGACTTTTCCTTTAAATGCCTCAAAAGCGCGCAGCGCCTCACCAAAGCGATAGGCCTGATGATAAGCCACCCCCAGATGAAAATAAATCATATACGAATCTTCTCCTGAAAGCTGACCAACAAAAGGTTCCATGTATTTCAGCGGTGCTTCGGGATCGCGACGATCGGTATAAAGAAGACAAACCCCAAAGCGATAGGAATAATATGGGTCCTTTCGATGAATACTAAGCAATTGCGAATACAGCGGAAAAGCTTCTCCGTATTTCTGTTCAACAAACAACCGATCAGCTTCGGTTTTTACCTGCAGGTCGTCGCCCACAGGTTGGCTCAATGCCTCAAAACCCGACAACATGAAGATGCATGAAATCAGATAGATGAAAAATATGTTTTTGACAGTAGGCAATGCTTTATTTAATCACGCGTGAATGGATTCTTTATACGGATTCCGGACAGTTTTGTTTCTTTACAAAGGTAAGAGATGTATTTGAATCCGGATTTTCATAATCGAGACCTATCCCTCGAAGGGTTTGGAAGCCTTCGAGGGATTTGGCGAAAATTCTTACCTTCGCAAAGCAATGAAAATTACCATCGACAGCAAATCGGGCTTTTGCGCAGGCGTTACATCGGCCATTCATGGCGCTGAAGAAGAATTGAAAGTGAACCAGAAACTATACTGTCTCGGCGACCTTGTTCACAACAGTGCCGAAATGGAACGTCTGAAAAAACTGGGGCTGGAAGTAATCACTTACGACCAGTTCAAACTGCTTAAAAACGAACGGGTTCTTATAAGAGCGCATGGAGAGCCGCCTTCGACATATGAAATTGCAGCACAAAACAATCTTACACTGCTCGATTACAGCTGTCCGGTCGTTTTAAAATTGCAAAAGAGGATTAAGGATGGATTTGACAAATCGCAGAAACAAAACGGTCAGATTGTTATTTACGGAAAACCAGGCCATGCTGAAGTCATAGGATTGAACGGCCAGATTGATGATCAGGCCATCATCATTAGTTCACCCGAAAATCTTGAAGGAATCAATTTTTCCAAACCAGTTGTTTTGTTTTCGCAAACAACAAAAGATGAAACAGGATTTTATCGGACAGCAGAAAATATACGGGCAGGCATGATAAGCGCAGGGCAAAATCCCGATAACAACCTGATCATCAACAATACCATATGCCGGCTTGTTTCGAAACGGGTACCCCAGCTCAGAAAATTTGCAGCCGAACACGATATCATCCTTTTCGTGAGTGGAATCAAAAGTTCCAATGGTCAATTTCTGTTCAGCATCTGCCTTGAAGTGAATAAACGCTGTTATCTGGTTCCCGACGTTTCGTATCTTCAGAAAGAATGGTTTAAACAAAACGACAGTGTTGGAGTTTGCGGAGCAACCTCTACCCCCATGTGGCTGATGGAAGAAGTGGCTGAAGCTGTAAAAAAAATAACGCTGAAAAAATAAAAATCAAACCTGAAAACTGCAATTCAAGATATGACAACAGCCCGATCCTGTCATAATTTCACTGTATTCTATTTGTTAGAATCTTGCTTTCATCAACAATTCAGACAATTTCGGAAATAATGCCTATCTTTGCATGGAATTTTAATAACGGCAGTTTTGTTTTCTTTTTTATTGTCTTTCTGTCTGGCAAACACATGTAGCCAAAATACATTTTTCTGATGAATAATTTCCCCGCACACACAGCAAACATACAAACACATTCATTCCATATTCCGGTCATGGGAATTGGTTATACAATTGATACAGCAACCCGTGTTGCACCATATGGTATTGATTCTGTAGCATCACTGCTCGATGATGGCCTGATGGAAAGACTGCGAAAAAAATTATGTTCGGTTCACAATCAGCCCTACGAAGAGATAGCAAAAACAGAAGATGATTGCAGGGCAAAGCGAACGACAGCTTATCTCAACCTGCTCAAATTTATTTCAGAAAAACGATTCGAGGAATTGATTAATAATCCGGGATCGGTTGAAAAATACTTTAGTCTTCTTCCGGCTGAATCAGAACTCAACAAACGATACAAGGAATTCCGCCAGACAAATCCAAGCGAAGAAGAAACCGGACAATGGCTGAAAAACAATTTGCGACTTGGAAGCATTGATGTAAACATCATGACCAAGCTCGACAAGATTAATTACAAAAACGGCGAACGTCTTCCGACCGAACGCAACGATGCCCATTCTGCATTGCGCGGATTTGCCAACAGTGATCTGGAATCATCCATCGTGTTTTCTGCTGGAATGAACCCTTCACTTTACGGATATATTCAGCAATTCAGCGATTTTTTTCCTGATGAAAAAGGTTATATCCGAAAGAAAGTAACCATCAAAGTAAGTGATTACCGCTCTGCATTGATTCAGGGAAAATTTCTGGCTAAAAAAGGCGTTTGGGTTTCAGAATACCGCATGGAATCCGGGTTAAATTGTGGCGGACATGCTTTTGCAACCGATGGTTTTCTGATGGGCCCCATCCTTGAAGAATTCAGAAAAAACCGCGAAGAACTTTACAAAACTGTTTTTTCTATTCTACAGGAAGCTCTTGCCTCCAAAAACCTACCGGTTCCTGATAGCCTTCCAATGCGTATTACAGCTCAGGGCGGCGTTGGGACAGCCGAAGAACACGATTTTTTACTCGAATACTACCAGCTTGATTCCATTGGCTGGGGCACCCCATTTCTGCTCGTTCCCGAAGTAACCAATGTGGATGATTTCACATTGCAGAAAATGATTGATGCCAAAGAAAAAGATTTATACCTCAGCGATATCTCACCTTTAGGTGTTCAATTCAATAATTTAAGGGCATCTCTAAAAACTCAAAAACCGCATCAACACTGTTGATAAAGGCTGTT
>DAOPKE010000083.1:0-11805 GCA_035390965.1 Bacteroidales bacterium
ATGGTTTGTCTGGGCAACATTTGCCGTACTCCTATTGCAGTTGGGCTGCTGCGCAAAAAATTAGCTGAAATTGGTAGTAGTTCCGAAGTTGATTCCTGTGGATTTGAACCGCATCATATTGGTGATCCTGCCGATACACGTGCTTTGAAAGTAATGGCCGAAAAAGGCATTGATATCAGCGCTCATCGTGCCCGCCTCTTTCATCCTGATGATTTTAAAAACAACGATCTGATATTTGCCATGGATACTTTCATACTTGCCGACATTAAGCGTATGGCCAAAAATGAAGACGATCTGAAAAAAGTCGATTTGCTGCTCAATGTTCAGTATCCAGGCATGAACTGCGAAGTTCCTGATCCCTATTATGGTGATGCAGGCGGATTTCACAAGACCTTCGAAATAATCGACAAAGCGTTGGATGCTCTCATTGAGAAATATGAGAAATGATACCCCGACAGTTTGCAGATAAATCTGTTTTTACTGTTGCAGCCAACAGAATCAAGGATTACATTCAGCATACACCACTATTGTCGTGTTCGGCAATCAATCATATCTGCGGTTGTCAAATTGTTTTTAAATGCGAAAATTTTCAGAAGGCCGGTGCATTCAAATCCCGGGGTGCGGCCAATGCTGTTTTTTCACTGATTGAAAGTGGCTTTAATGGCAGTGTAGCCACCCATTCTTCGGGCAATCATGCTCAGGCCCTGAGTCGTGTCGCTTTGCATACCGGTATTCCAGCTCATGTGGTTATGCCTGAAAATTCACTGACCTCAAAAATTCATGCTACACGCGATTATAAGGCACAAATTACCTTTTGCAAACCAACGCTTGAAGCGAGAGAATCTACACTGCGTGAAGTGATGGCTGCATCGGGTGCGGTTGAAATTCATCCTTACGACAACATTGAAATCATTGCTGGGCAGGCTACCTGCGCTATGGAAATTCTCGAAGAAACTCAACCCGATTTCATTATTGCACCTGTGGGTGGCGGAGGATTACTGAGCGGAACAGCTCTGGCAGCAGCGCATTTTGGACAATGCGTGAGGGTTATTGGAGCTGAGCCGGCTGGTGCTGCCGATGCTTATGAATCATTCAAAACAAAGGCATTCGTTCCTTCGGTTAATCCAAAAACAATAGCCGATGGTTTACTTACTTCGCTCGGACAAATTACCTTTCCGGTTATTCTGGCGCAGGTGAGTGATATTTTATTGGCCGGAGAAGAGCAAATTATTGATGCCATGCGCTTACTTTGGGAAAGAGCCAAAATTATGGCTGAACCTTCTTCGGCATTGCCGCTGGCTGTTGTAAAAGCCAATCCCGGTATTTTTAAAAACAAGAAAGTATGTATTATTATTTCCGGCGGTAACGCCGATCTTGATCATTTGCCATGGCTGAAATAAAAAAAATGTATCTGATTCCTGTCGATCTCGGTCATTCGCCTGAAGGTGGCATTTATGCCCCTTCGCAATTAATGATTATTCACGAGATCAAGCATTTTGTTGCAGAAAATGCATCCACAGCCCGTAAAATGCTTAAAAAATGCAATTACCCGCATCCATTGTCCGAAGCTGAAATTATTGAATTCAACGAGCATACACGGGCCTTTCCGGAAACGATGCCGGACGTGAAAAAAATGCTTTCAGAAAATAATGATATTGGGTTAATGTCCGAAGCGGGGATGCCATGTGTGGCTGATCCGGGTCACGAAGTTGTGCGATTGGCGCACGATATGGGCATTCAGGTTATTCCTATGCATGGACCATCTTCAATTATGCAGGCGCTGGTTGCATCGGGGCTGCAGGGGCAGCAATTTGTTTTTCACGGTTATCTGCCAGCTAAAACCGATGCCAGGAAAGCGCGGCTCAGGGAGTTGCAGCAAAAAGCTATGAGAGATCATTACACGCATATTTTTATGGAGGCGCCTTATCGTTCCAATCAAATGCTGCATGATATTCTGGAGTCGTTTGGTGAACATTTCAGTATTTGTGTGGCAGCAGAAATAGGTACCCCGGCTGAATTCATACACACAAAAAAAACCGGGCAATGGAAAAAATTATTGCCCGATTTGCATAAAAAGCGCTGTATCTTTTGTGTTTCGGCTTAGTGCTGATGGCCATTTGGGCCATGCACATGACCATGAGCCAATTCTTCTTCGCTGGCATCGCGCACTTCAAGAATTTTACCACTGAAAAAGAGTGTTTTTCCGGCCAGCGGATGATTGAAATCAATATTCACCTTTTCGAGTCCGATTTCTTTTACCATGCCATGAAAAACATGTCCTTTATCGTCTTGCAGCGGAACCATATTTCCGACTTTCAGAATTTCAGTATCCACTTTCCCATCACGCATAAAAATGCTGATTGGCAGGTCGGCAATGTTTTCCTGTTCATATGTTCCATAGCCATCCTCGGGAAGAACCTGAAAACCGAATGATTCACCGACACTCAGATTGGCAACATTGTTTTCGAAGCCGGGAATCAATTGTCCGTTTCCGAAGAGAAAAGTAAACGGACGCGACTCATCCACTGCTTCGATGACATTACCGTTCTGGTCGTTTTCTGAAAGTTGGTACAATAATGAAACAACTTTGTTTTTTTTAATTTTCATTTTATTTGTTTTGGTTTGTAGTTTTTTTATTCTCCTTCTTCCATTTCTTCAGAACCGTCATTGATTTTCTTCAGAAATTTATTTTTACGCGAGGTTGTTGAAATGTAGAACCGGTAAGCTTTTTCGCCGTCTTTTGCCTTTAATTCACGGTCTTCGTCTTTTGTGTTGATAACAATGTCATTGTATTCTTTTTTCGAAGAAAATACCGACATGAGACCATTGTAATAATCAAAGAAAAACCAGTCTGAGCCAATATCGAGATAAAATGTGAGTCGGTCTCCGCTGCGTTTTTGCGAGAGTTCCATTTTCCCATCGACATATTTGTTTACCTGAATTTTTCCAACCGTTGATATTCCGATTTTGCCCTGTGAAATATAGCTTTTTGTTTTTTCGTTGTATTTCAGTGTCAGATCCGAAAAAGTGATGGTATGCTCCAGTTTTTCGGGCAGTTTTTTAAAGTAACCGTATAAAACAAGCTCTGACTCTGCTTTTTCAGCATCTTCGGCATTCATGATTTCGCCCAGATATTTGGTGTATAATTCACTCCGTACATTGGTGGGCTCCAGATCGGGATTGGCCGCAAACGACTGCTCAAATATTTCAAGAGCGGCAGGTGCCAGAAAGAAATCAAGTTCTGATACGGTGTAGATCATGGTGCTGCTGTCGCGGTTCGAATGGTCGATGACACCGTAATTATTCATTTTCATGCGCCCGAAATTATCGCCAAATGAAAGTTTTCCTTCGTTTCGCGACATGCATTTAAAAACAGACAGACTCATGTATTTGCCTGGCAAAACCGGTTGAGCCAGTTTTTCTTTCGACGAAACACGATATTCGTTGTTGCTGTGGTCATAGGTGAGATAGCCGCTCGAGCTTGCCAGTTCGGGATCTCCTCCGAGATATTTCTGAGAGAAAAAAGCCGGGTAAACACCTATAGAATCACGATTGAGATAAAGTCCGAGATATATTCTGTCGCCCTTGGTATTCGTGAGCGTTTCACCAACCGGAATAAAAATCTCCATTGGGTTGATTTCAGCTGTAAATTTAAGCCATTGCAATCCCAGTGTGTCACATTGATGCTTGATTCTCACACCGCCATCGAAGGTCAGAAATTCAGCCGAGGCCGTCAGACTTACATCTCCATAGTATTCAAAATGAGGGCTCAGCGTGAATTCAATTGAGTCGCTGATATAGCCATGTGCGTAGGTTTGAATGGTTGAATCAACCGACACTTTGTCCATGAAAACACGTTGCATCCCTTCCATTTCATCAATATAGTCGTAATAACCTTCGCCCAGATAAGAATTTTTTCCATAAATGGAGACCTTGGCACTACTGATGGTGTGGTATTTTGTTGTGTTGTTTGCCAGAATCTGTGCGTTTTCGAGCGGAACAATTTCCGCTTTTTTCAGAATCGTCACTTTTCCGTCGCCTGGAAAAATAGTGGCATCGGCAACTTTGATAAACATAACATCGCTGGCATAAATGATTTTTTCGCGCAGACTGTATTTGGCGCGCGAAGAGCGGAAACGAAGCGAATCCTGTGCAGGATGCGTTGAGATAAATTCAGAACCCGCCAAATCTACATCTGCCAGCTGTTTTATATCCATTTTATCGAGTCCGGGAACATTTACCGCATTGTTTTGCAGCTCTATCTCATCCTTGTCCATATACCAGTCAAACTGATCCATGTAGCAGATATATTCATTCACAGGAAAGTTTACCAGTGATGTACCACCGTTTGATTTGAATTCTCCCTTTTTCTCATCAAAATCAACGTGTCCCTTATAGTTTTTTGTTTCAAAGGCCAGTTCGTCGTAATCGGCCGTTTTTAAATAAAAATCACAGGTATCGGTGTCGAATGTCCTGTTTTTGAATTTAAAAAGATTGGATGTCATTGTGGCATTTCTGAAATCAAGTTTCCCTGTACCGGTGAGTCCGCCGGGAGTGATATTCAGTGTTCCGTTCATTTCAGTTTCTTCAGCATACATGCGTGCCGGCTGATCGGTCGTGGTTACCGATAACCGATCCTCGTATGGTCGCCATTCCTGTTGTACATTGTGCGCTTCAACGGGTGGAATGCTGTTTGCGCCACTTTGTTCACTGATATTGTAATCCCTCACTTTTGCTGTCATGTAATCCGGGAAAAACAGGAAATTATCCGATTTGCTTTCGGATGATAAATATGTTAAAGTACCATCTCCATACAATCCTTTATTCGATAGATCGATTATATTTGTAAACATTCCTTTTCCTCCATAAGCGGGATACCCTGCCGGGCCTGTGTTGTGGATAAATCCAAGTGAGTAATCTTTCATCACTTTGAGTGGCTCTGCGATGTCGGGAAAAATGCCAGCCGACGACAAATAGCCGCTGAATTCAAGTCCGTCGGTCGAAAAGTCATCGAGACTGTCAAGGGTGAATGGATCAATTCGGTAGAAGAAATTTTCTCTTGGATAAGAGCCCGGATAATCCGAGTTTTTATCCCAATAAACAAAAGAGAATTTTTTGGAATTGAAAATCGGATATTCCGGAAATGGTTTTCGTCCGGACTTGTTGTTTGGGTGATCAATCAGGATATCTCCGCTGAGATCTTCAATAACGCTCTTGACTCGAATCAACGGGTATTCGCCATATTCATCCGGTTTGCGGCTCTTGACCTTAAATGTCATGGAGTCGATAATCGGCAGATTGAGCATGAATTTGTCGTATTCGAACGAAAAGTTTTTCCCATAATAATCAAACATCCCCGCGTGAACACGTCCGGCAAAAGTAAAGTCGCGATTTTTTTTCACAACAATTTCCTGATCGGCAGGATAAATATAAACGGCTTGCGAATCGCTCAGAAACACACGCGAAACCCCTTTAATCCGCAAATCCCAGTTGAGCAGACTGAATGTCGCATTGGATTCGGCTTCAATGATTGAATGAAACTGAATCACATCGTAATCGGCTTTTCCAACTTTTGCATTGAGATAATCAAATACTTTGTCCTTGATAAAAACCTTATCGGTATTGGGGTCATAAATCAAAAATCCTTTGATGGCATAATCGATGATTTCGCCACGGATACCTTCAACCTGAATTCTTCTGAAATTAGCATAATCGGCCACCGGGAATACCCTTGATCCTATCTGGTTGCTGTAGTTTTTAAGCGATTGAAAAGGATGCAGATCATTGATACCCTTGAGCTTTTCAAAACGACCTTCAGAATAATAATTTGCTGATTCAAACAAAGCTTCGCTCGACGAACCGGGACCTTTGATCATTCTGAAATCAATAATGGGGTCTTCCATTTTCCAGTACAATGCTTCAAAATGCATGTCAACTTTATGATAGGTGTTGAAAAATGGCGTTTGACGCAGCCCTTCCTTATCACGGATAAATGAAATTTCTTTTACCGAAACCCAGACACTGTCGCCTTTTGCAAGGTCTTCTGGGTTCAGTTTTTTGTCGATATAACGCATGATAAGCCCCGGATGATAAATGGAATCGCCTTCAAAGTATATCGAAACAGAGGCGCGGTCGCTGTTTACACGATCGCGGCGTATGCTGAAACTTTTCGATCGCGATACCAGAAATACAGTGCCGTCTTTTTTGAATGATAAAATGGCATCGTAGATTTCATCACCAGAACCAAGCAATTTCGGGCCGTGCATCGAAAATCCGCCTTCATAATCCACATTTTTATAAATCTCTTTAATGGTAAGTCGTTTATCAAATGATGTGAATTGAGGATACAAAGCCCTGTCGCCGCTGCGATTGGCCAGCACTTTTTCTTCAATCCGTCCTGGCAATGGTGTTGCTCCGAAAAATTCCTTGTTGTAAAAAAGTACCGTATCAACAATGTATTCCCGGCTTTTTAATTCAATTTCGTAATGCCCAAACGTTGCATATACTTCTGTTGGTTCCAAGCCGGCTCTGATCCAGTCAATTTGTCCCTTTTCACCAACCCATTTTTTTTGTAGCGGATAGTATTTTCCACGCGTGTCGTATATCACGGAGCTGTCGTTATTGGCATAGCAGGTCAGAATCAGCGATGGAAAAAATACTACCGGCTCATCTTCAAATGTAAAATCGTATGTCGAATTGCTCGCAACCCATTTTGTAGTGTTTGAAACATATAAATAGTTTTGCAGAAACAACGAATCCGAAGCCGACAGAAAATTCAGAAAGCTATTGCTGGTCGATTTTCCCATCAGCTTATCCAATGTCTGATGCCATGGATCGAAGACTGCGGGCAGTTTCCCGGCTTCAGACATATTCATGAGACTGACCATGTAATTCATAAAATGAGGATAGGCCTTCATTTTTTTCTTCAGCATCAGATTGCAGTTTGTAATGACTGTTTTTTTCTGAGGTTCAACAAGCACGCCGCTGTTCCAGAATGGTGTGAATTTTTCCAGCATGAATAATTCACCGGCTTTGCGACTGTCTTTGTTTTCCAGAATGGTGTACATACTGGTCATTTCTGCCAGAAACTTATTCGGGTCATCTGAAAATCGTTTCAATTGTGCAAAAATGTTTTGCGTCAGCAGCAGGGCAAGAAGTGAAATGGCTAATTTCATAACAAGTTATTTAACCTTGGTAAAACGTGCGGCAACCCAGTTTTCTTTTACAATGAACTTTTCAATTTCCATTCCCAAAGCTTCGCAGGCATCGGAAATATCGGGCAGATCTTCGCTGTAGAAACCGCTTAAAAGCAAATCCCCACCCGTTTTCAGCGCGTTGTGATAAAAAGGCAGATCGCCCAGAATCACATTTTTATGAATGTTGGCCAGCAATATATCACAGCTTTTACCTGTCAGAATTTCTTTTTCGCCTTTGGCGATCTCAATTTTGCTGCAGTGGTTGCGTTCAATATTTTCGATCGAATTTTCTACCGACCAGTCATCATTGTCGTATGCAAACACCGATGCCGCATTTTTCATTTCGGCATAAATGGCCAGAATTCCTGTGCCGGTACCGGCATCAATCACTGTTTTATTTCCGAAATCCATCTCAATCATCAGACGCAGCATGGAGTAGGTGGTGGCGTGTTGCGCTGTGCCAAACGACATTTTCGGAACGATGCGGATCTGATATGGAATTTCAGGACGTTGCGGATGGAATGGTGCTGAAACATAGATTTGACCTTCGATTTCGGTAGGTGGAAAATTCTTCTCCCATTCTTCGTTCCAGTTTTTATTTTCAAGTTCGGCTTGAATGATTCGTACATGGCTGTTGGGCAGCTTGTTTTCAATCATCATGTTTAAAGAATCTGCATCGTAGTTTTCTGCTGCAATATAACCATGCAAAAGTGCCCCATCTTCCCAGAAGCTGTCGAAGCCAAGTTCCAGCATGCCAGACATGACGAGTTCACGGGTGTCATCATCCTTGGGCAGCCCGGTAAGAGTTATTTGAAGCATTTGTGGATTATTCATTTATTGGCAGCTGTTGATGAGTTTTGTAAAAGATTCTGCTTTGAGTGAGGCCCCGCCTACCAGTCCGCCATCGATATCGGCCATGGAGAACAGTTCTGTTGCGTTGTCGGGTGTGACACTTCCGCCGTACAGTATGCGGATGTTGGCAGAAACATCGCTTCCGAAGCGCTTTTCGATGAGTTCACGGATAAAGGCGTGCATTTCCTGCGCCTGTGCCGGAGTAGCTGTAACGCCGGTTCCGATGGCCCACACCGGTTCATAGGCTATGGTAATGGTTGTCATTATTTCTTCCGGAAGATTCCACAGGGCGCCTTCCAGCTGGCTTTGAACTATGTTGAAATGATTTCCTGCTTCGCGCTCGGGCAACATCTCACCGCAGCAAAACACAGGCTTGATGCCGTTTGTAAACAACAGCTGAATTTTTTTTACCAGCAGCTCATCGCTTTCGTGATAATACTGACGGCGCTCGGAATGACCAATGATGCAGTAGGGCAGTGCCAGATCCTTCAGCATAGCGGCCGAAACTTCGCCGGTGTAAGCGCCTTTTTCTTCGCTGGCAACATTCTGGGCACCAATGGCAACCGCTGTTCCGGCAAATAATTCTTGCAGCAAAGGCAAATAAACAAACGGAGGACAAATAAGCATATCGGCCCTGCCATCAAAATCAACAAGATTGCTTTTAAGTTCCGAAGCAAAGGTTTTTATACCGGCTGTATCCTGATTCATTTTCCAGTTGCCGGCTACCAGTTTTCTGCGCATAACTATTCTTTTTTTGTAAGGTACGAAAATACGAAGAATAGTTGAAATGGCCTTCATTATTAAACACGCAACTTTTCAACATGTATCAAAGGCGATGCAGCAGAAAAAAAGTTACAACATTTGGAAATTATACCAATTTGAAATATATGATAAGCCAAAGGGAAATTATATATTTCATAAATTGGTAAATGCCGACAGAATTATTTAGACTACAATATAATTCTCGTCGGTATTATTCCTTCTTTTTCAATTCATCACAATCCTTGAAACTCTTGTCGTACTGAGTCATGGCGCTTTCGCTCATACCCATGCTGCTGAAGCCGCCATCGTGGAAAAGATTCTGCATGGTGACTTTTTTTGTCAGATCGGAAAACAGAGTAATGCAGTAATCGGCGCAGTCGTCGGCCGAAGCATTGCCCAGCGGCGACATGCGATCGGTAAAATCGAGCAGCGACTGAAAGCCGAAAACGCCGCTACCGGCCGTAGTCGGAGTAGGTGATTGCGATATGGTATTGATGCGGATTTTTTTCTCGCGTCCGTAAATATATCCGAAGCTGCGTGCAATGGACTCCAGCAGCGCTTTGGCATCGGCCATATCGTTGTAGCCATATAATGTGCGCTGAGCTGCCACATACGACAACGCCACAATGGAGCCCCAATCGTTGATGGCGTCCATTTTACGGCACATCTGAATCACTTTGTGAAACGACAGCGCCGAAATATCAATGGTTTTCAGATAATTTTCGTAGTTGATATTGTCGTATGGAATTCCTTTGCGCACATTGGGCGACATGCCGATGGAATGCAGAATAAAATCGAATTTACCTCCGAAAAAATCCATGGATTTTGCAATCAGATTTTCAACATCGGCGGCGTTGGTGGCATCGGCCGGAACAACAATGCTGCTGCACTTTTCAGCCAGTTCATCCACATTACCCAGGCGCATGGCCACGGCTGTGTTTGAAAGAACAATCTGTGCTCCTTCTTCATGTGCTCTCTCCGCCACTTTCCAGGCAATAGACTGATCGTTGAGTGCGCCGAAAATGATTCCTTTTTTCCCTTTCAGAAGATTGTATGCCATATTTTTTATTTTTAAAAATACATGCAAAGATACGGCTTTACACCAATCTTCATCCGCGTCTGGAAAAGATAAAAGATAAAAGGAAAAAGCTCTGTCCTGAGCTTGCCGAAGGAATAAAAGTATTCGTGATTAACCGCGTTTACCTGTCTGCAATTTTAACTGCAACAGGCAGTCATGCAGATCCACGTCTAACCCAGCGCTCTCGTGTTCAACTTTGAAACGCCACTGAATCAGTCTTCAAAATAGGTGAAGGCTGATTCTGCTTGGCCGCCCATCACGTCACGCCAGTGACTGATGCAGGCGGATTCGCGCCAATAAGACCTGCTGAGGGAAAAAAATTGCTTCGCGTAAACCTGTCTGCAACAGGCAGATTCGTGAAATTCGCGTAGAAAATAGTGGACCTGCAGCGGCGTTCACCTGTCTGCAATTTAACTGCAACAGTCAGTCAGGTCCGCGTCTAACAATACAGAGAAAATTCCACCAAATTGTAAAAGCTTATTTCCCCGTAAACAGCCCGCTTTTGCACAGTCCCCATTTGTGAAAGCGATACTGAAAGGCTGTTCCGAGCACGCCGAATCCGTATTTCATCGAGCGGCGGAAATTAATCGAAGAGGCTTCGTCGAAGTATTTGGTCGGACAGGTGACTTCGGCAATATCGAACCCGGCCATAAATATTTGTGCAATCATTTGATTGTCGAAAACAAAATCGTCGGAATTGGCGTGGTAATTAATTTTCCGGAGCACATCGGCCGAAAAGGTGCGGTAACCGGTATGGTATTCCGATAATTTCTGGCCGATAATGAGGTTTTCGGTAAGTGTGAGAATGCGGTTGAAAATGTATTTGTACAACGGCATGCCGCCTTTGCGCGCACCACGTCCGAGAATGCGTGAACCAAAAACAACCGGATACAGTCCTTCGGCAATAATATGCACCATCGGCGATACCAGCTTAGGGGTGTACTGGTAATCGGGATGCAGCATCACTACTATATCAGCACCCAGTTCCAGCGCTTTGTCGTAGCAGGTTTTCTGATTGCCGCCATAGCCTTTATTGGTTTCGTGCCGGATAATATGCCGGATACCCAGTCTGGCAGCCACTTCCGATGTGCGGTCACGGCTGCAGTCGTCCACCAGAATAACATCATCAACAATATCGAAAGGAATTTCCGAATAGGTGAGTTCTATTGTTTTTTCGGCGTTGTAGGCCGGGAAAACCACTACGACTTTTTTACCCGATATCATGAATCAGAATTAAGAGATGAGTCAGGACAAAAATATAAAATTATTTCATAGTGGATTTTGGCATAAAAAATGTAATGCAATCAGAAAATTTTCAGCCATGAACGCTTTAAAAGAAAAAATGATCTGGGTCTTGTATTTTTTTCTCATCGCCGGACTCGTACTGGCAGGAACGATAACAATTTAAAGCCCCATAGCCCGCAAGGGCACCATTCATGACTCAGTGTAAAAGCTTCCGGAAACGGAAGCTTTTTTTTGATTTTAGAAATGCGATTTGAGATATTTGATTTTTGATGTAATAAGCATTGCTGAGCGAGGTCAAGGATAAGGTCAAGGTTGAGCACCTGCGGTGAGCGGTGATCGGCGAGCAGTGATTAGTGAGTTTTGCTGAAAACGCAAAGAAGCTTTTTTTACATTCTGCCATCATTTTTAATTTCGAAGTTCCTTGTTCAGTGTTCAGAGTTCATTTGGTCAAGGATAAGCTTCTATCAGTTGTCAGCAATCAGCTCTGAGAAGAAGCTTTGGAGTACAACCTCTCAGCGTCGCGCAGCGACCATTTGCGATAGCTATCGCAAGCGTTGAACTTGCTCTGTTTCTGGTTGCATTGTGAAATGAGCGTTGCGCCCTATTCCGCAAGCTCTATGCCGACTGCCACATGCGTTTACGTCACCTTTATAACTTTATAACATTATAACT
>DAOPKE010000084.1:0-11791 GCA_035390965.1 Bacteroidales bacterium
AAATGACACCGAAACGATTGATATATCGGGGCAATCATTTTCGGAAGACTCCGGAGGAGTCACATATCTGTAGTTTATGAATATACAAACCACGACTCCGGAGGAGTCGAATATAAAGAGTTTTGTCTTCTGATTATGCCAGTATATACGAGCTATGTGTTGCTAGTCCGTTTTAAAAATACAAAGCATATTACGCTATTCATACTGTGAAAAATGACCGGTATAAAGAAGGATAATCAAAACACATTGTTCTCTGGAAATTTTATGAAACGGCCGATGAAAAAAGAAAATCCAAAAATATGGCGAAGACAAAAAACATTTGCTGGCCACGAAAAACAATACCGGGACTTTTGTCACTCGAATGCAGTGAAAACATCACGCAAAACGATGCCTGTTGATATATTGCGCTGTATTGTGCTTTTTGACTTCAAAGAATCATTGCGGAAATACGATAGTCTATCGATAAAAAATATTTTCCGGAAAATTTTAACATAAACCACCATTTACAACAAAATCCACGTTTTTGGTTTGTAAATAATACCTGCAATATCATAAATCCGACTTAAGCGAATTCTTAAATTGTTTACAAAGTTAAATATAAAAACATCAATTATAATGTCTAAAAGGCATATTTAACAAATATAACCATTTCGCATATTTACAGAAAACATGCGGTAACCATAACAACAACCCCAAAAAAATGATGGAAAAACAACCCACTCAGTTTATGGGTTTAGCAAAACACACAACAATATTTCACTTTTTTTCGGCGCAAAAAAGCATTAATTTAGAATTGTTAAAATCAGGTACATTAAACCACTATATAAAACAAGATATGTGAGCGGGCTCTGTTTTGACTTCATAGGCAACAAATTATAAGGAGCGGCAAAGTAGGGCAACAATCCCGAACTGTCGCTCCGGTTTTCGGAGGGAAGTTTTTATACTTCGATACTTATTTAACCTAAAAATCATTACTATGAAAAACTTTATATTTAATAACGGAATCGGCACTGCATCAATTTCGTTTGCAGACAAGGCAGACAATGTTTATCTCTTGTCAATAAAAGACCGAAAAGGAAAACTGGTTTTTAATAAAGCTGTGGTTACTGAAGAAAAGAATACAGCACAGATAAAAGTTCCGACAAAAAATATAAAACCGGGTTTATACTCATTGATTATCCGTTCAGCAGAGCAGGTTTACAAAGCACGGATTTTTCTCGGAAATGTCTGCGGCAAACTAAGACATTGAATTTATAAAGCATAAAGTCATCAGCAATCAGCTTTGAGGCGGGGCTGAGGAGAAGGTGCGTAACATGTGGTCTGTGGCGCAATGCACAACGCATGGAGCAAGAGCATGGCTTAGTATCGCTCGCGCGCAGAAGTCACTCTGAACCCCGCCTGCTGTCATTCAGAGCCCTGCGTTCCGCAGGATAAACTCCGTCGAAGAGTTGACAAAAGGATAGACTCCGTCTGAATGTCTATAGTTTGGGATACTCCGTCGGAGAGGCGCTCTGAATAAGACATGCGTCTCTGCGTTCTCCGGGCGGTTTAATCTGAATCGGGCTTCATTGCAGGCCTGCCTGTTGCAGATTCGCGGAAGAAAGATTGGATTAGCTTCGAAGGTTTTCAAGGAGATCCCGGCTCTCCACAAGCTGCACCATTCGATAAGCTGGCGCCAGCTCCGGCCGGGAACTCAGTGGTGTAATGATTTTTGTGCCTTCGTGGTAAAATTTCCCTGCGCCTCTGCGAGCTCTGCGCGAAACCCTCTGCGGGCTTATCCACCAAAGTCGTCAAAAGCAATATTCTCTTTAGGCACTCCAAGACTATCGAGCATGGCCTGCACCGCGTCGTTCATCTGCGGAGGTCCACACAAATAATATTCAATTTCTTCAGGCTCCGGATGCTTATTCAGATAATTTTCGAGAATCACCTGATGAATGAAGCCCGTATAGCCAGTCCAATTATCCTCGGGTTTTGGCTCTGACAGAGCAATATTGAACTTAAAATTGGGATGAAGATCCTCAATCCGCTTAAAATCTTCAACATAAAAAAGCTCACGCAAAGAACGTCCACCATACCAAAAAGTAGCTTTTCGATCGGTTTTATGCGTTTCGAACTGATCAAAGATATGAGAACGCATAGGTGCCATACCGGCTCCACCACCAATAAACATCATTTCCCTCTTTGTTTCCTTAATATGGAATTCGCCATAAGGGCCGCTTACAGTAACCTTATCGCCAGGTTTCAAAGAAAACACATAGCTGGAACAAATACCCGGATTAACTTTTTTGAAACTGTTGGATTTGCGGTCCCAGGGCGGTGTTGCGATGCGCACATTGAGCATGATAATATTATCCAGCGCAGGGTGATTGGCAACAGAATAGGCCTTATACATCTGCTCCGGATTTTTCATTTTCAAATCCCACATCTTAAACTTATCCCATTCATCCCTGTATTCCTCTTCAACATCAAAATCCTTAAATGCCACTTCTATTCCGCCGGGCACATATACCTGAACATAGCCCCCACTGCGAAAAACAAAACGTTCATCATGTGGAATTTTCAAAACAAATTCTTTAATGAATGTAGCAACATTTCTGTTGGAAATAACCTCGCATTCCCATTTTTTCACACCGAAAATTTCAGGAGCAATATGAATATCCATATCGTTGCGCACTTTCACCTGACAACCCAGCCGCCAATGTTCCTTGATTTGTTTTCGTGTAAAAAACCCAACTTCGGTCGGCAGGATTGAACCTCCGCCATCAGGAATCTGACATTTGCACATACCACAGGTTCCACCTCCACCGCAAGCAGAAGGAAGAAAAATACCATTGGTACTCAAAGTAGATAAAACACTGGACCCCGGCATCACCTCGATTTTCTGGTCGTCGTTGATGGTGAGAGTTACCTTACCCTGTGGCATCAGTTTTTTGCGTGCGTAAAGCAACATACCAACCAACAGCAGTATTACAAATAAAAAAACAACAACACCCGCTGCTATGATTGTTCCCATTGATATATCGATAAGTATCATACCCCTATTTTTGAATTAAATTGTAATGCCGAAAAAACTCATGAAAGCAATACCCATCAGTCCTGTAATGATAAAGGTAATGCCCAATCCACGCAAAGGAGCCGGAACATTGGAATAGGAAAGTTTTTCGCGGATGGCGGCAATGGCAACAATGGCCAGCAACCAACCAATACCAGATCCAAGACCAAAAGCCAGGGATTCTCCGACTGATTCAAGTTCGCGTTCCTGCATGAAAAGCGATGCTCCCAGTATTGCGCAGTTTACAGCAATTAACGGAAGAAAAATTCCAAGCGCACTATACAAAGCAGGGCTGAATTTTTCCACAATCATTTCCACCAACTGCACCATAGCCGCAATAACCGCAATGAACATAATAAAACTCAGAAAACTCAGATCCAGTCCGGCAAACGAATCGCTGATCCAGACCATAGCGCCCTTGCGAAGAAAATAACTATCGATTAGAAAATTGACAGGCACTGTAATCACCAGCACAAAAACAACTGCAATTCCTAACCCCATGGATGTTTTTACAGTTTTCGATACAGCCAGATAGGAGCACATGCCTAAAAAATAGGCAAACACCATATTGTCGATAAAAATGCTCCTGACAAATATATTTATTAAATCCTGCATAGTTTTTCAATTTTAGCTTTTATCAATCAAATCCTTGTTGCTGCTGCGATGAACCCAGATAATTATACCAACGATAATCAGAGCCATGGGCGGTAAAATCATCAATCCGTTATCTTCATAACCGAAGGCATAAAAACTTTCTGGAATAATCTGATAACCATACACAGTTCCTGAACCAAGAAATTCGCGGAAAAACGAAACAATAATCAGAATAATACCATATCCCAAACCATTCCCTATCCCGTCTATCAATGATTGCCAGGGTCGATTGGCCATGGCAAAGGCCTCAAGACGCCCCATGACAATACAATTGGTAATAATGAGCCCCACAAAAACCGACAGTTGCTTGCTTACATCATAAACAAAAGCTTTCAGCACCTGATCCACCAAAATTACCAGCAAAGAAATAATGACCAGTTGCACAATAATGCGGATTCGGGGCGGGATGGTTTTGCGGAGCAACGAAGTTATAAGATTCGATAGTGCAATCACAATGGTAACTGCCAAAGCCATCACTATGGCCGGCTTAAGTTTTACCGTCACTGCAAGTGCCGAGCAAATACCAAGCACCTGAACCGTAATCGGATTTTCCTTACTCAGCGGTGCAGTAAGCAACCTCAGATTTTTGGCCGAGAACGCAGATTCTCTGTTAGTGTTTCCGTTACTCATGACTTATTTTTTTTGAAATAAAGGGGACATACATTTTCAAACTGCTTTCAATCATCATCGATGCACCGTTACTGGTAATGGTTCCTCCGGAAATAGCATCAACACCATGAATTTCCGGAATCTTACTATTTTTCACGCCACCTTTGATAACCTGCACACTCACAAACTGTCCGTTTTCATCAAGGATTTTTTTTCCGACAAATTGCTGTTGAAACTCAGGTAAGGCAATCTCAGCGCCAAGTCCTGGAGTTTCGCCCTTATGGTCGAATACTGAACCGAAAATGGTAGTAAAATCGCTCTTTAAGCTGATGTAACCCCAAATGGGCCCCCAGAGCCCTTTCCCTGTCAATGGAATTATAGTCAGCGTATCTTTCCCGTTTACAGCAATAAACACCGGAAGCTCAACGGCACCACCATCTTTGATTTTTTTAAGCTCGGTCCGCAAATCAATATCAAAAGCACGACGACTACCCTGCTCCATTTTTCCATCTTTAAAACGACCCATGATTTCACCATCAACGCTGATAACAAGTTCTTCAGTAACATGTTTTTCATACAACTCTTCGGCATTGTCAACCGTACTCTCTACATTGATTGCTGTGAGAATATATTGCATTCTTTCAACACGGATATTTTTATCCTGAAAGGGCTGAAGCAGCGTTGCCGCCAGTGCCAGCAATACAGCCACCACAACGACCATAATGGTGGAATAAATAAATATGTATCTGTTGCTAAACATAAGCCCTCCTATTTAATTTCCTGTTTTACCCTTCGCAAACGACGACGGATATTGGTTTCAACAACATAATGATCAATCAATGGTGCAAAAACATTCATCATCAGAATAGCCAGCATCATACCTTCCGGATAAGCCGGATTGAGGACCCGAAGCAAAATGGTAAACATTCCGATGAGCAATCCATAAATTATTTTTCCCCACTGAGTCTGAGCTGCAGTAACCGGATCGGTAGCCATAAACACCGTTCCGAAAGCAAATCCACCCACCAATAAATGCCACAAAGGAGGCATTTCCATGTAAGCATTGGCGCCCCATGCATTCATGATGAAAGACATCAGAACACCACCCGCAATCACACTCAGCATAATCCGCAAACTGCCGATACCTGTGAAGATAAGAATCAATGCGCCAATTAAAACCATAGCAACCGACGTTTCACCGATAGAACCCGGAATAAAACCAAGAAATGAATCCATCAGCGAAGGCATCTGATCGACATTGTACGATGCTGCCTGAGCCAGCGGAGTCGGACCACTGACTGCATCGGCGGCAACACTCCATGGAGCATCGCCCGACATATGCGAAGGATAGGCAAAAAACAAAAATGCGCGCGCCAGCAAAGCCGGATTCATAATGTTCATACCTGTTCCTCCAAATACTTCCTTACCAAACACTACGGCAAAAGCTACGGCTACAGCCAGCATCCAGAGCGGAGTTGTGGGAGGAACAATTAATGGTATCAGCATTCCGGTTACCAGAAATCCTTCATTTACTTCATGTCCTTTGATTTGCGCAAACATAAATTCAATGCCCAATCCAACAACATAAGATACAATTATAATGGGCAACACTTTAAGAAAACCATACCAAAACAAAGGCCAGATGCCGGCTGCAGAAATCACTTCCTGCCAACTCATGCCTATGAATTCTTTTTTCAGCAAAAAATGCTGCACCCCAACATTGAACATGCCAAAAACCAATGCCGGAAGCAGCGCAACAATAACAACCGTCATTGTACGCTTCAGGTCTATGGCATCGCGGATATGTGCGCCTTTTTCAGTAACCTTGTCAGGCACAAACATAAATGTTTCAAACGCATCAAAAGTAGAATGAAGAAAATAAAGTTTCTTCCCTTTCTGAAACGATGGTTTGATTTTGTCTAAAAATTTTCTGAGTCCTTTCTTCATAGAAATCATGTATTAACTCATTTCCTTAATCATCAGATCAATGCCGTCGCGTACAATTTGCTGTGACTCGATTTTTGAAGTGCAAACATATTCACATAATGCAAAATCCTCTTCTGCCACTTCGTAAATGCCCAGCTTTTCCATTTTGTCAATATCACCGGCCAATATAGCTTTGAGCAGATACACCGGCAATATATCGAACGGAAAAACCTTATCGTATTGATCACTCAAAACAAATGCGCGTTCACCACCATGAAAATTTGTATCCAGTCTGAACTTACGCTTCGGTGTTAAAAAAGCAGGAAACGCACGAGAAGCACTGTGTTTATTCAAGCCAGGTGCAGCCCAACCAAAAAAATCAAAATATTTTCCTTCTGGAATAACCGTCAGCATTGTTTCATAAAACCCTAAGAAACCCTGCTTCCCAACATGGGTTCCTGAAAGCGCATTGCCACTGATAACACGTACATCACCTTCTTTGATATTACCGGCAAGCAACCATTCGAGCGAAGACTCAGCCGGCATTTCAACCATATACGTATCTTTCAGTTCACTGCCGGCAACAGATACAAAACGTGTAATTTCACGATATCCGGTAAGAAACAATTTGCCTATTGCCACAACGTCCTGCGGATATAAATACCAAACCGTCTCGCCTTTATTGACAGGAGCAATATGATGAATCTGAACACCAACATTACCGGAAGGATGCGGCCCGCTAAAAAGACGGAGCTCCACATTTTTGAATGGTGCATATACCAATTCATCGGTTTTTTCTGCATGCAATCCGATATAGACTTTGCCAGGAGTCAGCTTTTTCAAAACATCAATTCCGACCTGAAATGATTCTGAATTTTTCTGAATAAAAGCATGATCGGAAACAGCCAGCGGAGCCGAATCAAAGGCCGAAATAAAAATGTCGCGCGGGGTATCATCAGGGTTTGCAATAATGGCATATGGTCGCTGACGAAGCAAAGGCCAAAGCCCCGATTTCAGCAATTTTGCAATCATGGCTTCGCGATCAATCAGCGATGGGTCGCTTTTGCCAAAATTTATTTTTGATTCTTTTTTGTCTGCTTCTATTTCTACAGAAAGAAGTTTTCGCTTGTCACCCCGAATGACCCGCTTCACAAGCCCTGTAACAGGCGAAGTCAGAAACATTCTTTCATCAAGTTTGTTTTGAATCAGTGGCGTTCCACATTCTACCAAATCGCCCTCCTGTACCAGCAATCGCGGTTTCATCAGACGAAAACGAGCGGGCTCTACGGCAAAAAGATCCGGAACATGACTGCGGATATCATCAGTCTTTACTTCTCCTTTCAGATTAATATCAAGCCCTTTGCGGATTTTATAAATCTTTCGCATATGAGATAGAAATTTCAGCAAATTTAAAAATTAATCGTTACGGAACAACAACGCGATAAATCGCATCAACACATATTTACAACATCTTGATATTTCACCAATGCGATTATCGCTATATTTGCGTGTGAATTGCGAATATATGAAAAAAATACTGATATATATCATGTTGTTGACAGGCCTTTTTTCCTGCCGCACAACAAACCCTGTGTCCGGCACAGTAAGCAATACTGACAGCACTTCTGCCAAGCACGAAACCATCAATGAAAATGCGGACGATTATTATCAGCCATCACGGATAAAATATACCGACGAAGTGTATGTGCAAAGCATCAAATCAGTCCAATTGCATTCATCTGAATGGGTATTTGGTCCGCCCATCATATGGCTCGGAAAACAAAACCAGCTCACACTGTCGTTTGATGAACTAACCGATAACAAAAAAGATTATTATTTTACGTTTATTCTATGTGATGCCATGTGGAACTTTGTCGATTTACCTCAAATGGACTACATCGATGGATTCTTCGAAGATCCGCTTACTTCTTTTCAGTTTTCAGTCAATACGCTGATCAATTACGTGCATTATTCTGTCAATTTTCCTTCCGAAAACATGAAGCCGAAAAAAAGCGGAAACTATATTCTTCAGGTTTATTATTATGAAAACAACGAAAAGAAAACTGTGCTAACTAAACGTTTTTTTGTTGCTGAAAACCTTGTAGGAATCACGTCCGATATAAAAATGGCAACAAATATCGAATTACGCAATTACCAGCATGAAATCGATTTTACCATCAACAAAAGCGGAACTGAAATTGTTGATCCATACCGCAATCTAACGGTTATTCTGCAGCAAAATGGCAGAACAGATAATCTGATAACAGATCTGAAACCAAAACTTGTGAAAGGCGATGAACTTGAATACAACTACGAAAACGGAAATATTTTTGATGCAAACAACGAATTTCGTCATTTTGACATCAAAAGCATTACATACAACACCGACCGCATCGGAAGCATCCTTAAGAAAGACGGAGTATTTCACGTATATCTGAAAACAGACTTCCGCCGACCTTTCGAACGATATCTTTCTGAAGAAGACATCAATGGACGACTGCTGATAAAAAATGATGACGGGAAAGACAGCAACCTTGAATCGGAATATGTATGGGTGCATTTTCTGCTGAGCTACGAAGCGCCTCTGACCGAAGGATCTGTTTTTTTGCAGGGCGCTTTTACTCAATGGGGATACAATGAACAGTTTAAACTGAATTACGACTACAAGCTGAAAGGTTATGCCGATTCACTGCTGCTGAAACAAGGTTATTACAATTACCAATATGTATATCTCAAAGATGTGGAAACCGCAGCCGATGCGGCCTACATCGAAGGACGCCATGCAGAGGCCGACAATGATTACACCATCTATGTTTATTACCGCGAACCCGGAGAATTGTTCGATCGTTTGATTGGATGGCAAACTGTGAATTCGAGAAAATAATCTAAAAATGATGGATAAGAAATAACAGAGGAGTTATTCGTAATCAGCTGAACAATCACAAATCACTTGCAGTGTTTGCTTTGCAGAGTCAGGACTTCGTCGCCATACATTTCCGTAAAGCCATTATTCAACGCCGTCTGAAGATCCTCGCAGGCCTCTTCAAATTTCTCCTGAGCAATATAAATCAAAGCCCTGTTTCGGTAGGCATATGAATTTCCGGGATACATTTTGATTGATTTCTCAATATCCTGCATGGCGCCTTTCAGGTCGCCTGTCATCAAACGACTATAACTTCTGTTGCTGTATAAAAGCGGTTCGTCATCTTCATACACTATTGCTTTATCAAAATACACAAGGGACTTGTCATACAAACCCATCTGCTGGTATTTGAACCCAACATTAATATAGGCGCCATAATACGTTGAATCAATTTCAATAATTTTGAACAGATATTTGAATACATCATCATCTTTACCAAGCTCATCACAAACAGTACCCAGATTATTCAATACATTCAGATTCATTGAATCAATGGCATAAGCACTCATTAAATCATTATAAGCCATTTTGAAATTCCGGGTTGCCATATAACATGCAGATCGGTTCACATAACACATTATGCTTAGCGAATCGTCCTTGGCCAGTTTAATGGCAATATTATGATTGGCCAGCGCTTTGTCAAATATCCTCATCGATTGCAACTGAACACCTCTTAAACTGTAAAGAAATGCCGAATCAGGAAACAGCTGTATGGCAGCATCATAAGTTTCCAATGCCTCGTCATATTTCTCAAGGTTGTGATAGCAAACGGCCTTGATAATATAATAATCTGCTTTATCCGCATCGAGACTGATTGCTTTATCAATTAAACGCAATCCGACCGAATAATGATTTGAATTGACCGAATTTACAGCTTTTTCATAGTATTCATCAGCTGTCTGAGAATTAGCTATCAGAAAAAACAATGATAAAACCAATGTTGAAGCAAGTTTCATAATATTCTGATTTTTATTATGCAAAAATAAAATATATTTTAAATAGTCGTTTTGGTTTTACACAACTTATTCTTTGTACAAAAAATCGTTGATTACAAGTCATGCCAAATGGAAATACAAAATAGTCAATTGTAGCAATTTCATTGAACGTTTTGTTGGGTGATGCCTGACAAAACAGGCAGGCATCGCATATCTGTAGAAAAACCAATACCGACCACACGACCTCAGAGAGGTCGCATATTAACAAGCATTGTCAGAAGACGAAGCTTCTTATATGCGACTCCTCCGGAGTCGTGGTTTTGTTTTATATGGTCTACAGATATATGACTCCTCCGGAGTCTCCCAAAAATAATTGAACCGATTTATAAATCACTTTGGTATCAGATAAACCGCTTAAAGGGAATTGCAACAGCTCATTCATCAAGAAAGCCACAACAACAAAACCGGTTTTCCACTGCTGCGCATGACAGACAATGAAAAACCGGTTTAAAAAAAACAAATGAACTCGTTTTTTTAGAAGAAACTCTTATTGAAATTCTTATTCTGATAACGGAATGGACTCGGGTTGATGTAGCGAAGGAACAATTCGAAGCCACCACGTCCATCCGAAGCCACATTCAAACCAGACACGTTTACATCGTATCCGAAACCAACAGCAAAATTTGAAATTTCAAACAACACATGAGGAATCACTGCATCTCCCAATCGGTACGAAGCTCCAAAAGTCAGCGCAGATTCTTTCATAAAGCCAGTATAATGCGATTGCTCTGTCAACATAAAACGCAGACCCATACCGGCAACAATTTCACGTGTTGGTCCCTGATTGGCAAACAAACCTTGAATTACCAAACCAGTATTTGACCCAAAAATGCCAAACTGTCCACGCATATGAACCACATATTTGGCAAACAATTCTTCAACATCAGCCGCTGAAAAATTCAGCTTCGGTGTGTTGATATGATAGGCAGCGCCACCAATATTAAATTTGATTCCATCATTCGAGGCCATGGATGTTTCGGTCGAAGCATAACTATACATCAAACCAGCCGAAAAATCACCGTAACTAAACGATTCAAACATGCTGGTCTCTCCGCTTGGCACAGTCATGTTGAACCCGCCAATACCATCATACTGATTATCCCAATACAGATTTGTTTCATCCATACTACGCTGACAAAACCCGCCACTGACCCCTGCACTCAACGTACTAGAAGGACTGAGCGTTACATGATAAGCTACCGATGCATCAACCTTCATGGTTCCAAACTGACTGGTGCCTGCAACATCACTCAAAAACTGCAACCCAGCCGACAAATAACCGGATTCTGCATTTTTCTTGAATAAACCGGCATCATATGAACCGGAATAAGTAATAAACGGCTCCGATACACTCTTCCATTGATTGCGATAATTCATCACAAAACGATGATCACCCGGAAAAGCACCTGTCAATGCAGGACTAATGTTCAAGGGGTTTTCATTGAACATGGAAAAATGAAAATCCTGCGCCTGCATCATCCATGCAGCCAGAATCAATACAAATGTTACAATTGTCTTTTTCATATTTTGTTGTTTTTCTTTTTGCAATTTATTATCTGGTCAATGTTACATCTCCTTTTTCAATCTTATCCGAACCATCCATAAATATGGCATGCAGATAATACGTAA
>DAOPKE010000085.1:0-11638 GCA_035390965.1 Bacteroidales bacterium
GTTGCATAAATATCAATGGTCTCGCCGTAGCAGACAGAATCCACTGCCCAGATGGTATCGAAATTTTCAGGGCAGGGGACAAATTTCATGATAATGGCTTCGCGCGTACCACTGAGAACATTGTCAAACCAGGCGCCACCGCCCGGATTCTGAAGTGGTTGATTGGGTGATTGAGAATAGCCCGCAACAAAAACGTGGTCATTGGGCGAAACGCGGATATCATAAAGCGGATCATCGCCGGAGCCACCAATCACCGTTGCCCATTTCGGATTGTAGTTTGAATCGAGTTCCAGCAGGAACCCGTCATGAACAGCAGTACTGTTAATGGTGCTATCTACATATGAGCCATCCAGAGGATTGTATGTGAACATACTGGCTTTGGTGCTTCCAACCAAATAAAGGTTATCGTGTGAGTCAATGGTAAGGCCGTATCCGGTGGCGGTGCCGCTGCCATAATATGTGCTGTAATCCAGAGCGATTGTTGAATCGAGTTTTAAGAGGAAGGCATTATAGGTGCCGGTTAATGTCGGAAAATAGAGCCCAGCCCCGATATTGTTGGCCACAGGGAAATTGGTCGATCGTGTGGACCCCGTGATAAGCCATTCATTATGCTTGTTGCAGATAAGATCTTCAGCATAATCATCAAGAATTCCTCCCAAATAGGTATGCGTCATTTTCTGGCCGTTCTGATCGAACAGAGAAAAAGCAGCATCAGTAACGACTGAATATGGCCTTGCCAAACTCCCTGTCATTGTTGACATAACCGGGATGTCTGAAGAGGTAGAATTAAAAGCAATGCCAAGTCGTCCGATAGAATCGATGTCGCACGAAGGTTCACTCTCATTTCCTGAACCTCCATAAAAGGTACTCCAATTCATTAAAAAGCCAAGACCAAATTCCATAATAAAAAGTTCATATTTATCACCACTGCCCAAAATAGCATTTTGGTTATATGCTCCTGCTTTGGGTACAATGGGAAACTGGACAACGGAATTTGGCTTATTCCAGTTTGCTGCACTATCGTTAACAGTATGCCCGACAACATACAATTTACCGTTATCAAACGAGCAATCACTAGCCACGTCATAATTGGAGTAGCCGCCAAGAAGAGTACCCCAAATACGTTGGTCAACAACCGGGGATGTTTTACCGAAAACAACTACAAATGCGTCTTGCGTGCCTTTCAATGTTGATTGGTAGTAGGCGCTTACAAACGGCTGTGTTGGGAAAACCGGAGATGTTGTGCTTCCTACAATAGCGATAAAGTTATTGTCGCAAAACATGTTGTAGGGTTTATCATTTCCGCTTCCTCCATAATACGAAGACCAGACGAGTTTGCCCCCATCATTGAATTTCAGAATGCCGACATCGGTTGTGCCGCCTGAGATGGATTGGTACCATGGCAATGAAGCTGAATCAAGTACGGGAAAATCGGTAGAAAGTACTTCAAGCAGCATGTACACAAAACCATCGAGACTACGCTCTACTACCAGTACACGTTCGCTACCTGTCCCGCCAAAGAATGTAGCCCACACGAGCGGCGGGTCAATGGTCAGGGTTTGTCCGTTCTGCAGTGCAGGCAGGTTCTCGGCTGTAAATGAAAGCAGGTTTTCCTGGAGATTTTGTTTGATATTGACCGATTCTCCTGTGGAGAGAAACGAAACCAGCGGCTCTTCGGTAAGCGTCCCGTATGCGGTATTGATGATCAGCCGGTCATTTTCAATGCTCAGCTTGTTCTGCCCGTCAAATCTCAGTCTGATGCTATTGAGGTCGGCTCCTTCATGAAGAATGAAATTGTATTTGATGTTTTCCTCCTGCACCACAAACTGCCAGTCGATGCCGGGGTACACATTTTTGAGTGTAACGGTACGGACCGGTTTCATATTTTCCAGTCCCTCCGGTACAAGGCCGTTGTAAATGCTTACAGTGCGGTCATCGGAATATTCCACTTCGGCTTTGTCAGGGCTGATTTTTGCGCCAATGGCAGTAACATCCACGCGGTGACTGTACACTGTGGTTTTCTCCTGGCGGTGTTTCGGATCTGTCCGGCCGTCGCCTTCTTCAGGAATGATTTCAATTTTTTTGAAAACATAGGAAATCCCTGTTTTGGTCAGATAGAAATCGAGCTGTGGCGTGTTCATGTAAAACAGCACATGATTGGCCGGGGTGCCATCTGAATTTGAGACTTGCCCTTTGTTTTCGAGCATGGTGGGTTCCGTTTTGCCCAGATCGGAAGTCTGTGCAATGGCAAATCCGGAAAAAAGCAGACAAATAGCTACAATCAATAATCGCATAATGTTCATATTACAGCGTTAAGACAATTATATTAAGAGAACGTTGCAGTGCAAAGTTAGATATTTCTGAAAATATCATGGGAAAATGAGTCATTTGAAGACAATCAGCCATTTTTTACAGACGACTGCATTCGTCCATAAATCGCCCACCTGAATTGGAATCAGGGATCGTCAAAAAACACAAGCTTCTTTAAGAACGAAGGTTGATGTTGAATGCTTGAAGTCAGCATTGGCAGCATCGACCAGAAGTATTCGCATGATTTTTAATGCGTTGAGGATGTCTCAAAATAGCGGTTTCTACAAAAACAATATTCCATCGTCCTTAAGCGACACAGGAGCGGAAGGATATGGAATCGTTGTTTTTGGGTTTGTTACGACGATTCCATATTCCGGCCGGAGTATCTTTTTTTTAATTCAAAACTGGTCGGAACGATGGAATATCGTAACGATTTTGTATTTTTGAGACAGTCTCATCCACGATTAAATTCGGGATAAGCTTCAAAATCGTAATTTTGCAAAAAAATTGCGATGCAGCGATACAGCAAAACACAACTGTTTTCATTGGTTGAAAAAATATTTCTCAAAGCCGGTTGTTCTTCAGATAATGCCAAAACGGTAGCCAATATGTTGGTAACGGCTGAATTAAGAGGGATTCCCAGCCATGGATTGATGCGGATCAAGGATTATATCGGTCTTTGGCAGAAAGGGCGCATGAACATGTGTCCTGATTTGAAAATCGTGCATGAAACCCCTTCTACAGCCACTGTTGATGGCGATATGGCTCCAGGTATGCTGGCCGGAAAATTCGCCATGGAGCTGGCCATCCGAAAGGCGGAGCAGGTGGGCTCGGGTTGGGTGGCTGTGCGCAATTCAAATCATTTTGGCATTGCCGGTTTTTACACCATGATGGCTGCGCAACACAATATGATCGGGATAGCCATGACAAACGCCAATGCGCTGGTGGCGCCCACTTTCAGTGTTGACCGAATGCTTGGTACCAATCCGATTGCATTTACGATTCCGGGAAAGGAAGAACCGGCTTTCACTGCCGATTTTGCGACTACACCCATTGCCCGCGGCAAGTTGGAGCTATTGGAAAAACAGGGAAAAGAATCGCCGCAGGGATTTGTGCAGGATGCTGAAGGCAAGGCTGCAAGCGATCCTTCGGTGTTGCGTCGAGGTGGTGCCATTCTGCCTCTGGGCGGCGATTATGAGCATGCCAGTCATAAGGGATATTGTATGGGGGCTATGGTCGATATTTTATCAGCAATATTGTCAGGTGCCAATTTTGGTCCTTTTGTTCCGCCACAGGTTGCTTACCTCGACCCAAAGCCGGGCGCTCCGGGAGCAGGACTTGGTCATTTTTTCGGCGCCATGCGCATCGATGGTTTTCGTCCGCTTGATGAAGTGAAAGAATATATGGATTTGTGGATAAGGACATTCCGGCAGTCGAAACCGGCTGAAGGGCGCGATCGTGTAATTATTCCCGGCGAACCGGAATTGGCACATGAAAAGGAACATTTGCGTGAGGGTATTCCGGTTGTTCCGCAGGTTTGGCAGGAATTGATCACAACGGCTTCATCGCTTGGTATTGCAGAAGACGATTTGATTATCTGACAAAAAGGCACATCTGGAGCCACTGGCAAACTTTTTGACAGCCACGCGCGCGATTGAAAACGATAGCCCATTCAATATGAAATTTGGAAAAAAGAAAGAGAAAATGAGTGAAAAGGAAGAACTGAAGAAAGAGAATCAGCCGAATGCTGAAAATCCGGAGCAGAATGATGCAACGTTGAATGAATCTGAATCAAGCAAAGTTGAAGGCGACGAAAAGCAATGTCCTGATGCGGTTGTTGAAACTATGGAAAGTCTGCAGCTGAAGGCCAATGAGTGGCAGGACAAATACACCCGGCTTTTTGCCGATTTTGAGAATTACAAAAAACGCATGCGGCAGGAACGTTTCGACTTGCTGCAGACTGCCGGTTCAGAGCTTATGTTAGATATTTTGCCTGTCATTGATGATTTCGAGCGTGGTTTCGCCAGTCTTGCTACAGCCACCGACATCGAAGCGGTTAAGCAGGGATACGAGCTGATTTACAACAAACTTGTCAATATTTTGAAGCAAAAGGGACTTGAACCGATGGAATCAAAGAACGAAGTTTTTGATACAGATCTGCATGAAGCCATTACCATGATCGAAAGTCCTGATATGAAGGGCAAAGTGGTTGATGTTGTTCAGAAAGGATACAAGATGCGGGGCAAGGTGCTGCGCTATGCAAAAGTGGTTGTCGGAAATTAATACAGAAAAAGAGTGAGTAAACGTGATTATTACGAGGTTCTTGGTGTATCGAAAAATGCATCAGCCGATGAGTTGAAAAAAGCTTACCGGCAGATGGCCATAAAATACCATCCTGACAAAAATCCGGATGATAAAACTGCTGAAGAAAAATTTAAAGAAGCTGCAGAAGCGTATGAAGTGCTAAGCAATCCCGAAAAACGTCAGCGTTATGATCAGTTCGGCCATGCCGGAATGAATGGCGCCGGCGGCTTTGGTGGCGGCATGAGTATGGACGATATTTTCAGCAATTTTGGCGATATTTTCGGTGATTTTTTCGGTGGTGGTTTCAGTGGTTTTGGTGGAGGTTTTGGTCGCAGTCGTTCTTCGCAACGTGTACCGCAGGGTTCCAATCTCAGAATCAGAGTAAAACTCACCCTTGAAGAAATTGCCAATGGTGTTGAGAAAAAAGTAAAAGTAACCAAGAGTGTTCCTTGCGAAAGCTGCAATGGAACTGGGGCGCGTGCTGGCAGTAAGCCGACAACCTGTACCACCTGTCATGGGTCAGGCCGCGTGATGCGGGTTACAAATACTTTCCTTGGTCAAATGCAAACTGCTTCTACTTGTCCCCATTGCAATGGTGAAGGAACCATCATTACCGATCGTTGTCCGTCTTGTTCCGGAACCGGATTGACAAAAGGGGAGGAAGTTATTGCCATTAAAATTCCTGCCGGTGTCGAAAACGGAATGCAGCTCAGTATGTCGGGTAAAGGAAATGCAGCCCCAAGAGGTGGGGTGCCTGGTGATTTGATTATCCTTATTGAGGAAGTTGAACATGAGCTTTTTAAACGCGATGGCATCAATCTTTTGTACGAACATAATATTTCTTATGCCGATGCTGTGCTTGGAACTCAGATTGATGTCCCGACACTTGACGGAAAAGCAAGAATCAAAATACCAGCAGGCACCATTCCCGGTAAAATGTTCAGATTGAAGGGAAAAGGTTTGCCTGCTCTGAACAGTTACGGGCGTGGTGATTTGATTGTGAGTATAAATATTTGGGTTCCTCAGTCTGTGTCGAAGGACGAAAAGACATTTCTCGAGCAGATGAATACCAAAAACGGATTTCAGCCCGATAACTCACAGAAGAAAAAATCGTTTTTTGACAGAATGAAGGAATATTTTGATTAACCTTGCACTATGATTTATTTCGAAGCACAGGAAGTCTCCAAAAATTTTGCAAATCACCGGGCATTGGACAATGTCTCCATTCAGGTGAAAGAGCAGAGCATATTTGGATTGCTTGGTCCCAATGGAGCAGGGAAAACCACTCTGATCAGAATCATCAATCAGATTATCGGTCCTGATAGTGGACGTTTGTTCATTAAAGGTCATCCGCTCGATGTGCAGCATACCGAAGACATTGGTTATCTGCCCGAAGAACGCGGACTGTACAAAAAAATGAAAGTGGGCGAACAGGCATTGTATCTGGCTCAGTTGAAAGGAATCAGTAAGTCCGATGCTTATTTGCGTCTGAAACAGTGGTTCGAAAAATTTGGCATCGAAGATTGGTGGAATAAGCGTGTCGAAGAGCTTTCGAAAGGTATGCAGCAGAAAGTTCAGTTTATCATCACCGTAATTCATGCGCCATCATTGCTGATTTTCGATGAGCCTTTCAGTGGCTTCGATCCCATCAATGCTGAAATGTTGAAAGAGGAAATTCTTCAGTTGAAAGAAAAAGGTGCTACTATCATTTTTTCAACGCACAACATGGCCTCGGTCGAAGAACTTTGCGATGATATTGCGTTGATAAATCAGTCAAAAGTGATTTTATCTGGAAATGTGCAGGCAATCAAGCAAAAATACAGCTCCAATGTGTATCAGTTGAAATTGCGCGCTGCACAAATGTGCGATGTATCCAATTTCAGCGAGATGGGAATTGTCAGTGGTTTTGAAAATCAAAGCGATTTATGTTCGTTCAGAATTGAGCTCAATCCAAATGTCACTTCCAACGATTTGTTAATGGCCTCTATGGCTTTTGGCCATGTAACTTCTTTTGAAGAATTGATGCCTTCAATGAACGATATTTTTATTTCTAAGGTAACCGGTAACAAGATTCACAAAAAAAGCCGTAAATGAAAAAAATCCTGATCATTTTACGAAGAGAATATCTTTCGAGGGTTCAGAAAAAATCATTCATAGTAATGACTATTCTCGGACCGATACTTATGGCTGCATTATTTGTGGTTCCTGTTTATCTGGCCAATGTGTCGGATCAGCATAAAAAAATTGCGGTCCTTGATGAAACGGGTTTGTTTCATGATAAATTTCCGAATTCAAACAAAGTGATTTTCGAAAATGTTTATATGTCTTATCAGGCAGCCAGCGAAAATCTCGAAGCTCTTGGCTATGATGCCGTTTTGTATATTCCCGAATCTGTGATCAATAACCCCAATGCCGTGAAAATGAGCTCTGAAAAAGATATGGGCTTTGGCATTGTTGATTTGATTGAGGGCGTTATTAAAAAAGAGCTTGAAGCTCATCGTTTATCTCTTTCAGGTATTGATAAAAAAATTCTCGATAATGTAAATGTCAATGTAAAAATAAGCACATATATCTTGCGTGAGGGCGAAGAGGAACAAAGTTTTTCTGAAATCAGTTATATTCTTGGCATGCTTGGTGGAATTCTGATTTACACTTTTATTTTTCTTTATGGTTCTCAGGTTATGCGCGGTGTTATCGAAGAAAAAACAAATCGCATTGTGGAGGTTATTGTAAGCAGTATAAAACCTTTTCAGCTGATGCTGGGAAAAATCGTGGGTGTGGCTTTGGTGGGTCTTACGCAATTTGTTCTCTGGATTGGCCTGACGGCTGTCATTGTTTTTAGTCTGCAGCAACTAAATCCGGATATGTTCAAATATAAGGAACCTCCAAAAGTGATGGTACAGGATAAAGGCCTTTCTCAATCGGATATGGCCCAGCAACAGGAAGCTTTGCAGTTGTCGGAAAGCAGATCCAATCAGATTCTTGAGGGAATATCACATATTCAGTTTGGAAATATTCTGATTGTTTTTGTTTTTTATTTTCTTTTTGGTTATTTGCTCTATGCGTCTATGTTTGCGGCCATTGGTTCTGCTGTTGACAATGATGCCGATACACAGCAATTTATGCTGCCTGTAACAGTTCCTCTGATTTTGGCGCTTGTCAGTCTCAATTTTGTTCTTAATAATCCCGATGGCCCTGTTTCGTTTTGGTTGTCAATGATTCCTTTTACTTCGCCCATTGTTATGATGGCGCGCATTCCTTTCAATCCGCCGGTGCCTTTGTGGGAAATCGGTTTGTCAATGGCTTTCCTTATTGCCGGCTTTATTTTAACAACCTGGATTGCCGGTCGTATCTATCGTACAGGAATCCTTATGTATGGCAAAAAACCGACTGTCAGGGAATTGTTCAAGTGGATGAAATATTAGCTGCAGAGAGGATGGTCACGCATCAACGTGAAACGTTGCAAGCGGAGACGCGCGCCCAGACCAAGGTTGAGGACAAGAACTCTCCTGCCGAGGCAGGATAAATTCCCATGGAACAATCCGTGCATCCTTACGGATCAAGAGGAAGTAAGAATATCGAACGGCACATCATTGCATTTCACTTCGTAATTCAAAAATCCTTGCCTGCCTGACTGTCTGTTGCAGTTAAACCGGCAGTCAGGTTCAGCTGCAAGTTCCGACCGACAGCGTAGGAATGTTCATGATTCAAGGAGGTTAAGGTCGAGAGGTTTAATCCCAAAGCCCGCAAATTTCGTAGCTTTGTTTTGCAATCATTTCAACGCAAACGAATTTTTTATTAATGAATATCAAAGAATATCATCGTCGATTATCCGATGCATTGCAGGCCGCAGCCAATCCCGTTGTTGCAGCAGACGCAAAAAAATACATGAAAAACAAGTCCGATTTCTTCGGTGTTAGTTCACCAAAACGCAAGGAAATACTGACGGCTTTTTTAAAGGAAAATCATTTTCCAGCCATCCATGATATTGAATTATTTGCACTTATGTGCTGGGATTCATCCCAACGCGAAATGCAGTACTGCTGCATGGAAATATTATATCGCATGCGTAAAAAACTTACTCCCGCACATTTGCCGCTGTTCGAAAATATGATCCAGACTAAGGGTTGGTGGGACACCGTTGATTTTATTGCACCATCGCTGGCGGGTTTTATTTTGAAAAACAATCCGGAATTGATTGACGAAACCATTTCACGCTGGCAGCATCACGACAATATGTGGATGCGACGCTCAGCCATTCTTCATCAATTAAAATACAAAACTGATACCGATCAAAAAAGATTGTTTTCCATTTGCAAAGCATTGGCACACGAAAAGGAATTTTTTATTCGCAAAGCCATTGGCTGGGCTTTGCGTGAATACAGCAAAGTCAATTCTGATGCGGTTCGTAGCTTTGTTGCAACAACCGAATTGTCCGGTCTAAGTCAGCGCGAAGCACTAAAACGGATTTGATTTGCCTGGCACGATTTTGTTGATTATAAAAACAAATTTTTTTAACTTTGGAACCATGAAATATTATTTGCTTTTAATTCCGTTTATTATTCTCTCGTGCAAAAGCACAAAAAACATGAAAAACGAAAAACCGCTTATTGGTTCAATCATGTATGAATACCAGGCATCGTCGGTGGCGCCTCAATATCACCGAAGTTATGTGTTATTGGTATCACCCGATAAAATTAAAGTCACCGTTGACAGTTATGGAACTATTCTGACGGATACAGTTATTTTAATTTCAATAAACCAGTTCAACGAAATTGTGGCCGAGTACGATTCGCTTGCGTTTCGGCCTGTACCAAAAAAAGACAACAGGGGCTGCGTGGGTGGAACGGGTGCCATTTTAAAAGTCTCTGACATCAGTGATACATTGATTTTTGATGGCTATATCAGTTTCTGTGGCGGGCAGGAATTTGGTAATATGGAAGGTGATGTGAAAAAATTGTCAGAGAAAATCAAGTCATATATTCCCGATTTTGAATTATTGCTGAAGCGTGATTGGAAGCCGGAGGAAACAGATGAATGATATTCTGGAAAATTTATCGGTTTTTGATGTGAATGATGAAGATTTCGAGCACAAATCTTATCTTCACGGTCGTTTGCATACTCAACGGGTGATGGCCTGGGTATGCGTACTGGCTCAAAAGCTCAATCTGTCCGAGGATGGCCGACTTGCATTTTTTGCTGCCAGGATTCATGATTTGGGTCGATTGACTGACGGACGGGAACCAGGCCACGGACTGCGTTCCGCAGATTATTATCTGCCGAAATACAGGATTGTTTTTGAAAAATACGGTATGCGTAGCGAGGATTATATTACGGTTTATAATGCCGTTAAATGGCATTCCCGCTCTGATGAACCGGATAAAAATATTAAAAATATCGATGTGATAAAGCTTCTGAAAGATGCTGATGGTCTTGATCGTGTACGACTTGGCGATGATGAGCCTGATATTCGTTTTTTCAGAAATGATATTTCAAAAAGATTTGTCTCGCATGCGCGGCTATTGTACAACATTACCGAAGAAAAAGAAAACATGTCGCTGAAGGAAATTGTGGAGCTGGCGTTTGAATTGACAAATTAGTTTACAGTAGTAGTCTCAAAATTTTTTATTGTTACGATATTCCATCGTTCCGGCCAGTTAAAAATCCCTCGAAGGGTTCGAAACCCTTCGAGGGATACTATTTTGGCCGGAATATGGAATCGTCGTGACAGCTTTAGCAGTTATTACAAAATATTATTTCGGAAGCTGTTTCGATTTCTTGTTTTTATTGATTCGGGCGATGATGAACCACACCAGTGCACCGGCCAGCCAGAGCGGCCACAGCGTAATCAGCCCGATAACGAACAGTTGCAATACTTGCCAGCCACTGTTGATTGCTTGCATCAGTTTTTTGCCGAATCCCGGTTTATAGTTGTCAATGCGTTCTTCGTCAGGCAGCATCACATGCCGTGTTTTGTCACGGCCGTAAATATGCAGCGTTATGGTTGCATAATTGACCTGATCATCCAGTTCCAGTTTTTCAAGTAAAGCTTCATCATTCTGAATTTGTTTCTGAAGCTGTGATTCCATGGCAGCAAGGCGATCGCCGCTATTGCCGCTTGTAGTTAACCCGCTCACCTGAATATTGTAGAGATCGAGTCGTTTTTTTATAAGCTGCTTGCGCAGATAGGCCAGACTGACATCTTCTGCTTTGATGTTGCGATAATCGAGAAAGTCGATCATGGGAACCAGACATTTCAAAACAGTGTCCATGTTTTTTGCAGGCACGCGAACAACCATTTCATTGGTGAAGTGATAAGTGGTTGTTTCAATCAGCGAGTCGGGGCTAATTCGTGTGGTTTCTTTTCCGGTTACTTTACTTGATAAATCTGTGCTTGCAGTGAATCCGCCGAATTTCTTTACAATGTCTTCTATATTGAATGCTGTTTGCGTAACATCCAGTGCTCTGAATTTAAGTTCTGCTGTGCGAATAAGCTTGTGGGTTGAGTCAAATTTACTCATTTGGGCAGCAGACGAGGAAATCATTGCAGCATAATCGTCTTTTTTGCCTTCGGCATCCGATTTTTCGATTGTTTCGGATGTTGAAGTCGGTGCGTAACCGCTCTTTTGGTCTTCCTGAGCTGATGTTTTTACAATGGCAGATTCTTCTGAAACAATTTCAGATTCCCCGCTTTTTGAGTTTTCGTCGTAGGTTTTCTTGCCGCCACAGCTGAATGCTACGAATGTCACAATAATCAATGTGACAATCAAATTTTTCGTTTTCATGGGTTTCAGGTTTTAAGGTTTTGGTTTATTGGTACTAAAAGTAACAAATTCTCAGATGAAATATTGCGATTATTTCATAAATAGTGAATAATCTTCTTATAAGACCGTATAACTGCGTTAAACAATCAGAAAAAACATGTATTAGATAGAAATGAATTAAATATAATCGACAAAAGGTTTGAATATAAGTAACTGTCTAAAATTTCAAAATCAAAATTATTATTGCCATTTTTGTTGAT
>DAOPKE010000086.1:0-11379 GCA_035390965.1 Bacteroidales bacterium
TTACTGTCAAAGAAAGGTTTTAAGAAAATTCTGTACCGTGAAAGTGAAAGCGATTTCTTTTTTAATGAGGCTGTTGCCCGGACTTTTTATTTTGACTTCAGTCATTGCCATTGTAGGGTTTGTTTCAATGCAATCGAGCGAAGTGAGTGCCTCCAGACCGATGGTAATTCCAGGATCGGCTGATTTTGCGAATGCTTCGATAAAAAATTTACTCCCTGATACTCCGGCTGTATTTTCTCCAGCCAATAAGCTGGTTGTAAACGGTCAATCCGTGATGTTTGCCTGGCATAATACCAACGCTTTCGACAATTATGAGCTGATGTACAGTTGGAACAGTAATTTTGAATCCGCTCAATCGGTTTTGGTAAAGGACACGGTTTATAGTCTGAGTTTTACCGAAGCCAGCACCCAACCGCTTTATTGGAAAATACGGACAGTTACTGCTGATAAAGCTTATTCGCAATGGACTGCGGTTCACAGTATCACTTTTCAGCCGGTTGTCAATGTTTGGCGCTGCGATCATAATTGCGCCCAATGCCCGAATCCATGCGGGCGCCGTGCACCGATCCGTTAATTCAAAGTCCGGTTTCGGAATTGTTTTTATTTTCAGAAATTTCCTTCATTCCGAAAAGTGAAATAAAGAAAGCTGTAAACACAGTCCCGGCCTGGGTTTCTAGCATGGATTCCACCAGGAAATTCAGCGCGACGATCAATGCAAAATAAAATATTAATCCCTGATCTTTTTGAATTCCTCTGCGCAATAAAATTGCAAGAATCAGCAACAGACTGAGAAGCCCCGGAATACCGATTGCTATGGTGGTTTGCAGATATTGATTGTGTGCATTAAACGCTCTTTTTGAACCCTCCGCAAAAGCGTTTTTCTCGTAGCATTCTTTTAATGCAGCATTCACGTCGCCGGTGCCAGCGCCAAATGGCAATTTCTCCAATGCAACTACAGAAGCATTTTTCCAAACGAGTATTCTTTCGCTTGTACCTTCACTCGAATTTTTTAAATTCCTGTCGTACGATGAAACAGAAATTAAAAAGCCCTGAAAACGTGATTTTACATAAGGAACCGTTGTCCATATCACTGCAACAGAAGAAAACAGTATAATCAATAAAACACTTCCCAAAACAAATTTTCTTTTTACCACCATCAAACGAATCATTATAATCAGAAATGTAATGAGGGTGATGATGATGCCTGCTTTTGAATTGACAAAAAGAATAAAAATAGTCAGGTAAAGTATTAATGAGGCAATGACAGTTTTTTGTGGTCTGGAAATTACTTTCCATTTTTTCTCAAGATGCAGCGAGCAAATGACTATTGCCAGATTGAGATACATGGCATAGTAGGAAGGATGCAACAGAAACGACAGCTCCGCATAAATGAAATGATCGAATGTGAAATTGGTTGTCAGCGAAATGTAAGCAGCATGTCCAATGCACAGAAGTGTGCTTGCAAAAGCTCCTGCCACAAATGCGGCAAGTACTTTCCGAAATCTATTTTCAACAAGCAATATTGATCCTGAAAGAAAAAATATGATAGGAAAGACCAGAAACACAAGCTTCACCTGTAAATCAAAAAGGCCTTTGTCAAGGTGTTCGGTATTGAGAAGTCCTGCAATAAAAAGAAAATAGAAAACAGCACTTAACCCAGAAAGCAGCGTGAATCGCTGAGGTTTGTATTTTTTAGTGACAATAACCCGAACAATTGAAAGCACGGCCAATACCACAATAATCAGTGGAGTCACTTTTTTGTAAAACGGGATACAGAAAGACAAAAGGATAAATAGCAAAAAGATTCCATAATCCAGCGAAAGATTTTCTTTTGAGAAGAATGAGAAAAATGGCCGGTTTGCTTTCATGAGTTTATTGTATCAGAAAGAATTCTCAGGAAACGGTCAGCCAAAACGGAGTAATCGTGATGTAAAAGCACATGGGTTTTCCCCGCGTTGCCCATTTCCTGTCTTTTTTCGAAAGGCATTTTCATCATAGTTTTTATTGCATCAGCAAGAGCTTGAGGATTTTCAGGTTCAATACTGATACCGCAACCCGATTCTGCAACAGGATCATTTCCCGCATCGATGGCCTGAATCACTGGTTTGCCGGCCATCATGTAATCAAACAGTTTGTTGGGGGAAACACCGAAACGAAACAGAGACTGCCTTTGCAAGCCTATATACAACAAATCAAAACGAGATAGCAGATCCGGAATTTGCTGTTTGGGCACTGAATCAAAGAAAAACACATTTTCAATTCCTTCTGCACGTTGCAACAGCGTTTTCTTTTCAGGACCCTTGCCGACAATAATAAATGCAATATGCTCATTGGAAAGTAATCGCGCTGAATCAATGAATGTTGTCAGGGCATTTGCGATTCCGATACTCCCGGTGTATGCAATAAGGCATGAATATTTGTCTCTAATGGTACTCAATCGTGCAATGACATCAGATGAAACTGTTGTGTTGCACGACCATTCTTCCATGTTAATTCCGTTCGGGATATAATACCATTTTCCCGGCTTCAGTCCCCGGCTCTGCATATATTCAAGAGTTTTGGGTAGCATGGAAATAACGGCATCTGCGTGTTTATATGCGAAATCTTCGGCTCTTTGCAGGTATTTGATAAATGGATGACGGGCTTTATATCCGCCGAGCTCCATGGGCGAAAGCGGCCACAGGTCATGCACTTCGTAAAAATGTTTTGCTCCCGAAAACTTTACAATTTTTGCCGCTGCATAATTATCCATCGGATAAGTTGATGACGAAATAACTGCATCAGGTCTGTATTTTAGCGCCAGCTTCCGTGCATGACATTTTAATTTGCGATAAAAGCTGAACATGTTCAGAATGCGCTTTACACCATTACCCTGATAGGTTGGTGTTTTCTCCCATAAATAAGTGATTCCGTCAATGATTTCTTCCTGAAAATTTTTGTTTGTCTGCGGCTGAATAGTACGTACATGCGCAAAAGTTGCTGCAACAATGATGACTTCGTGTCCGGCTTTTATCCATTCGCGAGCCATGTAATATGGTCTGTATTCCATGCCCATGGCCGGAGAACCTGCGTAGTGGTTAATTAGCAGGATTTTCATGCTGACAGCCCCCACGAATAATGGAAAGTTTTCTCCCCTTTACATAAAATATAATTTCGCATCATTTTTTTTAGAACTGTGTGAACGATTGAATACACTCACCGGTGTTGGTGTAACTTTCAGAGGCAACGTTTACATTGCTTCCAATGCTGCTTCCATTGCGAATATAGCTATTGCTCCCAATAATTGTTTCGTGGTCAATATGCACATTGGAGCCAATAATGCAGTTTTCGCCAACATGTGCACCATATGACACAACAGCTCCGGGCAATACAACACTTCCTGGCTCAATTTGGGCCTGAGCCGAAATACTTGTAAACGGATGAATAACGATCGCGCCTTGATGTTGCTGTTTTAAAAGTTCATGAATTTTTTTTCTTGTTTCGTTATTTCCAATGGCAACAATAAAAAAATCAAAATCAAAATGTGCTATCTGGCTGGTATTACAAATGATTTTATAATGGCCGAAAACGATGGTTCCGGGAGGTGTTGCATCGTCGCAAAAACCAAGCAGATCGTATTTCCCCTGACTGAGTATTGCTTCTGCTACCACTTTGCCATGACCGCCGGCACCTATGATGATTATGTTGTTATTCATGTTTGCAGAGTTTTAAATAGTGTTGCTCTACTTTTTGCATATTGGTTTTCCAGATGGCTTTTTCGTTGATGACTTTTTGATTTAGCGTATTTGCCACAACAATTAGATTGTCGTATGAAGTATATGCTTCCAGAATTTTTGCTGCAACGGCTTCAGCAGTTATGGCTTCAGTGAAAAATCCATTTTTGCCGTCAGCAATCCATTGGCGATTGGCTGGTATATCTGACACAACGCTTAAACAACCACAGGCCATGGCTTCGTTGAGTGAGATGTTGTTGCCGTCCGATGAAGATACACTGACAAACAAATGCGACGCGCGGAGCAAGTCGGCAATTTGTTGCTGCGGCATGCGTCCATGCATTTCAACAATAGAAGTCAAATGTAATTCCCCGATAAGACTTTTGATTTGAGTTTCTTTACTGCCTGCACCAATCAGATGAACTTTGATATTTTTTATTTTTTGATTTACCAGATTTAACGCCCTGATCAAAACATCAATATTGTACACATCTTCGAAATTCCGTGTACTGATTATTGTAAAGGTGTCAACAGGCGTGTTTCTGTTTCTGTCATTAAAAATATCCGGATCGATTCCGAAAACAACCGTTTCAGTTTTGTTTTTGGCAGCGCCCAGCGAAATCATGATTTCTTTCATAGGGTCTGACATTGCTGTAATCCAATCCGCCTTTCGAAAAACAAAGCGCAGTAAAAATTTGTACCATTTGTTTTGAAAAGGACTTATCAAAACATCGCTTCCCAATGCAGTAACCACAAAAGGATGAAATCCGCCCAGGGCTCCGGTGAGGCCATAACTTGTGGCGTAATGCGCATGAACAATATCGGGTTTTATTTTGCGCAGGATACGACGGATTTGTGGGATTTTCAGCAACACTTTTTTATTGTTGCCTGAAACCTCGATATTACCACAATCGACAAAATGAACGATAACACCAGGGATTTCAGTCGCGCGAAAAGTGATGAGATGAATTTCGAAACCCTGAGACAGAAAGTACTCGCACCAACGTCGGGTGTGAATGCTTTTGCCGTCTGCCAGATAACAAATTCTGTACATATATCAACAAATTCAGAGGTTTTATTTAATGCCTTTGGGTGGAACGATTACTTTGGGAAGAGTGTAAAGGTACGCTTTTGCTTTTCTCCAATATATTTTAGAAAACGGCGACAATAAGCCAAAAACAATGAACCGGAGCAGAACATTGATCAGACTTATGATCGTGAGCAAGAATGTACTCACAAAGTTTTTGTGTTTTCTGAAGTATTTTATTTTGCTGAAAATCTGATTCGAAATCGAAATATTGTAATTGAGTTTGGCACTTTTTGACACATGGTGAATCACTTGTGAATCCGGATAATAAAGTGTCCTGAGTCCGGCTTTGTGAGCCCGATAGCAAAAATCGATATCCTCTATCCAAAAAAGTGTTTCGTCTAACATGCCGATTTTCTCAATCACTTCACGACGGAAAAGTAAAGCTGCACCTGAAATGCTATCGACTTCAAATGCCAGATGCATGTCTTTATCGGCGTAGTTTTTTTTCTTTAAAAACATGGTCAGATAGAACATGTCGAAAAACAAGGTGCAAACGCTCGGGAAGCGCCATACACTTTGTTGCAGCGATCCATCAGTATTTGTGAGTTTTGGGGCAACGATACTGAATTCCGCATTGTTTTCCAAAAACGAAAATAGTTTATGCAGGCTGTCTTCAGTCAACTCAGTGTCAGGGTTAAGCATTAGGATATATCGACCTTCAGCCACTTGGAATGCCTGATTATTGGCAGCCGAGAATCCGTCGTTGTATTTATTGATAATGAGTTTTACCTGTGGATAAGCGGCGGCAATAGCTTCCACACTTCCGTCATGACTGTTGTTATCGACCACAATAACTTCAGTGCTCATCTGCAATGGGCTGGCAAAGATGGTATCAAGACACTTGAGAATATAGTCCCTGACGTTGTAGTTAACTATGACGATTGAGATGTCCATCAGATTGTATTTGAACGATTGTAAATAAGATTGGCTGCCAGGCCCGAAATTCCCCAGAACAAATATGAGAACAGATAGAAGTCGAGTACATTGCTCACTATATTTTGAAGATTGATTGCCAAAAACAAAGCTACAATAAATACTAAAACAGGTCTTTGCTTGTGATGCTTCAACTGGCGCGAAATAACAATCAGAAAAGCTCCTGCAAAAAGTAAATAGGAAAACAGCCCCCAGATTCCAGTCTCGAGAAGTGTTTTCAGAAACCATCCGTCGGTCGAATACACGTCAGCATTGCTTGCATTGCTGTCATAAAAGCGTGCTGCCACATGACCTGCATTTCCAAGCCCCATTCCAAAAGGGTTTTCATTAAAATTGCCGAAAGCGTTCATCCATAAGTCTACCCGCGTGACCCCCTCTTTAAGCCCCACTGTATCCGACGTTGATTGAAAAATCCACATGAAAATATCTTCGGGTGATGCATTGAGGTATCCAGTGAAGAGGAAGGCAATTGCAATGACGATCCAGGGGAAAATGGTTGTATATTTCCGATACAATGCTGTTATGACCAGAAGCCCAAAAGCTGTGGACACTATTGCCCCGCGACTCATCGACATCATCAGGCAAAAGCTGACCAAGGCTATGCAGGCCAGCCAAACCCACTTTTTCGATTCTACAAAGCGATAGGAAAAATATAACACAGCCGACATCATAAAAGTGGAAAACACCACGGGAGTCCAGAAAACAGATGACATCCGAACCATAAAATACTCAGGTATCACAGGGCTGGTGATTTGCATCATGGCTATCATGGTGTCGTAAAAAACAAAATACAAGACTATTCCGATAACTGCCAGAACGACAAACCATTTGAAAATTAAATGATAAGATCCCAACAATGTTTCTGCATCCAGAAAGCGACAGACGAAATAAAACAAAACAGGGAAATAAGTAAGTCTGATACTATAGGCAGACAGCATGAAGTCTTGCGAAATAATGGTACCGATAATGGTATTGCTTAACGCAAACACAATCACCAGCCAATCCAACATTTTCATTTCCGTCTTTTTCTTTTTCCAAATCAGAAAACCGAGAATTGCAATGACTAATGCAAATATTTCAGGCAGTAAAGAAAAAAGGTATTCTGAAATATTTACTGAAGTTCCTGTTCCAATGCTAAGCACCCGCAATGTAGGAAAAAGAGTTGCAAATATGAAAAATGCAAGCAGTAGTGGGAAAAACGGGATGTTTATTAAGTATCGGGTCTTCAAATTGCGAGGTTTTAGCGGTTTCTGCGGGCTTTATAACGGATTTGTAATGCAAAATTACTAATAAAATGCAGTTTTTCGATGGTCAGCCGTTGAGAATGCTGGTGATCAACGCAGCTCTTTGAGCCCAGGTATTGTTATTCAAAAACATTATGCGCTCGGCTTCGGGCTGGGCATGCAGTTTCCCAAGGATCAGTTTTTCAATATACTCCAGGAATTTTTCGTCCGAATCATAGGGAAACACAAATGATCCGAATGGATCAATTTCGGCATAATGGCAAGTGATGACTGGTTTACCGGCTACCAGGTATTCATATAACTTAACCGGATTTACAGCAAGAATCAAATCATTGATAACAAAAGGCATCACCAGCGCATCGCATTTAGCCATATAGGCCGGAAGATCGGTATGTGCTTTTGATCCTAAATGAATGATGTGTTCGTGTTCGGGTATGGGAGCGCATTTTGGGCCAATAAGAATGAGTCGCAACGAGGCAAATTGATTCATGGCCTTCAGCATCAATGGGAAATTAAACCATTCCGAAATAGTGCCTATGTACAGAATATCAGTGTAGTCTCTTTTAATCGGATATTCAATCACCGGATTCGTTTTTCCGACGTTGAGAAAACTGATGTCGATGGCATTGTTCACCACCTCAATAGGTTTCGCACTTTGATATCGGGTTTGCAGAACATTTTTTAAATGCTGAGAGGAAGCCAGCAATACATCGGCTTTGTTGATCAGCTGTTGTTCTGCCGAAATAATGTTTTTTAAAGTTGAAGCATTAATGCCCGGGAACTCGCAGAGGTCGTCCATGCAATCATACACTACTTTTACATCAGGGGCAACCAAATCGGAAATCAGCTCAAAATCGTCCGGATTGCCAATCCAGAGAATATCGGTGTTTTTTAATTTTTGTTTTACAGCATGTCTGAATAAAGCTTTATTCAGCATTTTGATAAACGAAAATCTGCTGAGTGGCCATTGGGGAATGCCTTTACAATTATCAGGGGCACTGCTTTTTGAGCGGATGTAGCGAACTGATTTGGGGTACAGAATTGTTGTATCGAACGAATTACTCAAATGGAGCGCAAGAAAATGAGGGCGTTGTTTAATCCAGTACCAGCTCACGTGCATGATGTAAAGCAGCTTCTTTCTATTTTCGGGCTTGTGTGTCATGAGTAATTTTATGCTGAAGTGTGGTCAGATTCTTTTATTGCATTTGTTGTCGGGGGTAATGTGGGAACTTGTTTGCGCATGATGAAATGAACAAATACGGATTGCGTGATAGTATGCAAAACATAGGAAATCAGAAGTCCCAGAGCGATGCCTTTAGCACCCATTCCTCTGTTAATAAACCAGGCAGTGCAGCTAATGAGTATGACACTCCAGATCAGATTGAGGGAAAAACCTGCCCACATGCGTCCTTTGCTGGCAATGGCCTGCCCGATGATATTATTCACGGCAACCAATACGGCCGAACCTGCGAGAACGATTAAAACTTCCGAACCTTCTGCAAATCCTTTTCCGTAAGATTTCATAATCAGAACTGCGAGCAATGATACCAACACTGCAATAGCCGTGGCTACAATAACATTGATTCTGATGTTTAACTTAAGAATCCGGTTGAATTTCGGTTTGTCATGAACATGGGCCGAAAGCATGGGCAAAGCAATCTGAGCAAGAATAGCAGGAATAAACAGGATGGCATTGCGCCATTGATTGGCTGCATCAAACAGAGCCATTTCATCGTATCCGCCAGGTTTGTTAACCAACAATGCATTACATGCCCACATTACCGGCGAAACCAGAATGCCGGAAAGCAAGGCTGGCAAACTGAATTTGAGTAATACATTCCATTCGTCCCAGGCTTTCGAAAAACGAATGGCAATCCCGGCTTTTTTTGATTCCTGTCGAACGGCAAAGAAATTCAATATCCATAGAATACAAAAGCTCAGACCAAATCCAATGACTGAGCCTTGCAGGCCGAGCAATAGTGTACATCCAATCTGTATCGGGAAAGCAAGCAAGCCCGAAACCAAATTGACCCTGGCGATGGTTTTAAATGCTTCGAAACCTGACAATGTCCCGGTTTGAGCACCATTCAGGGCGCTGAAAAACAACATTACTGCACCAAGTCGGATTTCGTTGACCAGGTGTGGTGCATTGATGCTGTGCGTAGCAATGTAGGGTGCCGATAGTAGAATTATTATTGAAATAATTCCTCCGGTGCCGCCCGCAAAAAGAGTGGTCAGCCCAATGATTTTTCCCGTCTTTTCTGGATGGCTGTAGCGAAATTCTGCGATGTATTTTGTGGCGGTCATACCAAGCCCAAAGCCTGCAAAAACGGCAAACATGCTCACTGTTGAACGTATCATGCCTAATTCTCCATATTCAGTTTTGCCCAGAATTCTTGCCACCACAATAGTAGCCAAAAGCATCAGTCCCTGTGAAAGTACTGAACCTGTGAGTGACCAAAATACACTTTTGCTCATCCGCTTTCCGATATCGGATGCTGCAATCCGGTCATATTGCCTTTTTAGAGGCAGGGGAAGGCACTTGTATAGTCTGGACGTTAACTTATTCAAAGCTTTGTATTAGTTTTTGAACAATTCGTTCACAGGCTTTTCCATCGCCATAAGGGTTCAGAGCTTGTGCCATGGTATTGTAAGCGTCGCGCTGTGTTAATAGTGTGGTGACCTCATCAATAATGGTTTTTTTATTGGTGCCAACTAATTTTACAGTGCCAGCTTGCAACGCTTCCGGTCGTTCTGTATTATCACGCATCACCAAAACCGGCTTGCCCAAACCCGGTGCCTCTTCCTGAATGCCGCCACTGTCAGTCAACACCAGTACGCATTTTCCCATGAGAAAAAGAAATGGTAAGTATTGCAATGGCTCAATGAAAAACACATTGTTATTCGGGCTTTTGATTTCGTGGCCGAAAATTTCATGAATTGGTTTACGGACATTGGGGTTGAGATGCATAGGATACACAAAATCAACCATTGTAAACTGTTCAGACAACTCTCGTATGGCTTCGCAAATATTTACGATCCCCTCACCAAAGTTTTCGCGTCGATGTCCTGTAATCAGAATCATTTTGCGTTCTGAACCCAATCCGTTCCATTGTGTCACTCGCTCATGTGGCAATCCAAATGCAACAAGGTCACTTATAATTTCTTCATATACCCCATGCCTGTTTTCAATAATGGAAAGTCCTGAAAGCATTGCGTCAATTACTGTATTTCCCGTTACAATAATTTGATTGTCAGGCACATTTTCACTGAGTAAATTTTGCCGGGCAAGGATGGTTGGTGCAAAATGCCAAAATGCAATCCGACCAGTAATCTGTCGGTTCATTTCTTCAGGCCAGGGGCTGTACACATTATATGTTCGCAAACCAGCTTCGATATGACCAACCGGAATTTGCTTGTAAAACGCTGCCAGAGCCGTGGTTGTTGATGTGGTTGTATCGCCGTGTACCAGCACCAGGTCGGGTTTCAATTGTTCCAAAACATCGCGCATTCCAATCAAAACCCGCGATGTAACATCAGTCAGATCTTGTCCCTCGTGCATAATATTGAGATCGTGGTCTGGCACAATGTCGAACAGCTCAAGAACCTGATCAAGCATTTCGCGATGCTGGGCAGTCACACAAACCAATGTATCAAAAAATTCAGGATGCTTTCTGAACTCGGCTACCAAAGGTGCCATTTTGATTGCTTCGGGTCGGGTACCAAAAACAAGCAGGATTTTTTTTTTCGTTAGAGGCCTTTCTGTCATCATGATTTTTCATCGGCTTTGCTCAGGCAAATTTATTGATAAAAATTTAAAGCTGGGGTTTTATACAGGGTCAACGCATTTAAATTTCCAAAAAACCAAGGAAAACCTGTTGATGATTGTTGCGGAAGTTTTATTTTTGCGCAATGAAAATATTTGTTGTCGGATACATGGCATCGGGGAAAACCCGTTTCGCAAGGCGGCTGGCAAACGCGCTTGGAAAGCCGTTTATTGATCTTGATCAGGTGATTTTCGACAGGACACAGCGCACGCCGGGTGAGTGGATACGCGAATATGGCGAAGAAAAATTCCGGCAGACTGAGCTCTTGTGCTTGCTGCATTGTTTGGAGCAGGACAATTTTGTAATGGCAACCGGTGGCGGCACCCCATGCTTTTTCGACAACATGAACCGATTGAATAAAGAAGGTGTCACAATATGGCTCAAAACGCCGATTGGAAATATCATTCAGCGACTGAGAAACCGAAAGGGAGACAGGCCACTGGTAGCAACAATCGAAGGCAATATTGACCGCGAAGCGCTTGAGCACCATTACGCAGGCCGGGTTCCTTTTTATTCAAAAGCCAAGATTGAAGTGGTAGATGTTGATATTTCTCTTGTGATTGATCAGATAC
>DAOPKE010000087.1:0-11321 GCA_035390965.1 Bacteroidales bacterium
GACTACAGATATGTGACTCCTCCGGAGTCCTCCAAAAATGATTGCACTGATGTATCAATCATGTTGTGATATTACCTGCCCGACAACAGACGGGTTCATAGATATCCGGTAAAGCCGTACAAGCCGGATTGCATACACCTGTCAGATTTAATGCAATAAAATATAGCTATCGGAATTTGAACTTTTTTTAGGCATTATTGCAAAGATTCAAAATAATCATCAGATTTTTTCGAACTTTTTCATTGATTTTTTAAAAAAAATCAGTTGCATGATGTAATAAAAAAAAGTTCCGGAAACAATCCCCAATACAGCACCAGCAGCCACATCGGAAGGATAATGGGCGCCAAGATAAATACGGCTGTAGCCAATCAATCCGGCATAAGCAACAAACAAAATCCAGAACCAATAATGGTATTTTTGTCTGATAATAAGCCACATAAAAGCAGCGATTCCGAAACTATTTGCCGCATGCGATGAAACAAAACCATACCTGCCTCCACAATAACCATTAACAAGGTGAACCAGCTCTTTCAGTTCTGTATTATGGCAAGGTCGGTAACGAAGAAATACATTTTTGAACAAATGAACGGATGCCTGATCCGTAACCGTAACAAGCAAAGGAACAAACAAGATGAGCAGCCACCATTTATTCTTCAGCGAACGGATACCGAGAAACAACAACACAATATAAAAAGGGATCCATGTAAATTTTTGGCTGACCCAATAAAATAAAAAATCAGCTGCATTTGAATTCAGGCCATTAATAGCAAGAAACAACTGCCGATCAATATTTTCAAGAAACTCAATCATCCAATTTATTCATTAGATTCCAAATGGCATCTTTAAGTTCGGGGATACCCATTCCGGTAGCCGATGAAAAGAAAACCGGGTGATGGCTTTTAAGTTTTGTGGCAATTTTCTTCTTTTGAGCATCATCAATCAAATCGCACTTCGATACTGATACAATTTTGTCTTTCTGCAATAATTGCGGGTTGTATAGCTTTAATTCATTGAGCAGAATTTTATATTCTTTCAGGGCATCCGGTGAATCAGCCGGAATGAGAAACAACAAAATACTGTTTCGTTCAATATGACGCAGAAAGCGCAAGCCAAGCCCCCTTCCCTCGTGTGCCCCTTCAATAATTCCGGGAATATCCGCCATCACGAATGAGCGGTCATCGCGGTAAGGGACAACACCAAGATTTGGGACCAGAGTAGTAAAAGGGTAATCTGCTATTTCGGGTTTTGCAGCCGATACTACAGACAGCAGCGTTGATTTACCGGCATTTGGAAAGCCAACCAATCCAACATCGGCAAGCAGCTTGAGTTCAAAAACAGTCCAACTCTCAAGAAAGGGTTCACCTGGCTGAGCAAAACGCGGAGCCTGCATAGTAGGAGTTTTGAAAAAATCGTTGCCTTTTCCGCCGCGGCCACCTTTGAGCAGGACAATCTCTTCGCCATGCCTTGTAATTTCGAAAAGCACTTCTTCTGTTTCAGAATTACGAACAACAGTACCTAAGGGAACATCGATATACACATCTTTGCCATCGCGGCCGGTCTTTAGATTTTCGCTGCCATTCTGACCATCTTCGGCATGAACGTGCTTGGTATATTTAAGATGGAGTAAAGTCCAGAGTTGTGAGTTGCCGCGGATTATCACATGACCGCCACGCCCACCGTTTCCGCCGTCGGGACCACCGCGCGGAGTCAGTTTTGAACGATAAAAGTGTGCTGAACCAGGTCCACCCTTACCGCTACGGCAGTAGATTTTCACATAATCGATAAAATTGCTTTCTGCCATAGTTTTAAATTTATTTGTGATTTCGGATGGTTTTATCGATAATGGCCGCTACAGTATCGATATGCTGATTGCCATCAATCGAAACCAACCGTTTTGTTTTCCGGTAGTAATCAATCACCGGCTGCGTCTGGCTAAAATATACCATCAGCCTGTTATTCATGATTGTTTCGTTATCATCGCTACGACCTGAAGTTTTACCACGTTCAAGCACCCGGTTCATCAATTCATCTTCAGGCACATCGATGGAAATAACAAGTCCGATTTTCATTTTCCGTTTATCAAAAATGCGGTCAAGCATTTGAGCCTGATAGAGTGTACGAGGAAATCCATCGAAAATAATACCTTTTTCCTTATTGTGATTCAGCGCAAAACGATATAGCTCCTTAAGAATAATTTGATCGGGGACAAGCATTCCACGACTTATAAACTTATTGTAAAGCTCACCCATGGCTGTTCCCGTATTAATTTCGCGACGGATGAGATCGCCTGTGGAAATATGCAAAAACCCATGACTCTGCACAATCCGTGCAGCCTGAGTTCCTTTACCACAGCCCGGCGGGCCAAAGATAACCATGTTGAACATATGCTACCTCAAATTTTTAAATGCACGTTCAATTTCAGTTTTCAAGCGCTGATGCACTTCTTCCTCATCCCCGGTAGCATCAATATGTTTAATCAGATTTTTACCTGAATAATAATCATACAAAGCTGCAGTACGTTGTTCGTAAACTTCGAGCCGGTGAATAATTATATCGAGACTACGATCGTATGAGCGAGCATTCTGCGTTTCAGCGCGCTTGGACAGTCGTTTGATATTTTGGAGCGTTGGAGACTGAAAGGAGAAAACCTTTGTTACTTTTCCGCCCATTTTGCGCAACACCCCGTCGAGAATATATGCCTGAGCAATGGTTAGCGGAAATCCTTTAAAAATATATCCTTTGGCATCGGGGTGTTTGTTTATTTGCTCTTCGATTAATTTAATGGCTATTTCATCAGGAACAATGTCACCACTATCTACATATTCTTTAGCCATTCGACCCAATTCCGTATTCATTTCAATTTCGTGGCGAAGCATTGATCCGGTTGAGACATAGACCAGATTCAGTTCCTGCGCAATGCGTTTGGCCTGAGTCCCCTTGCCCGAACCCGGAGGGCCAAAAACAATAAAATTAAACCATATACTATCGAGTGCCTTTTGAATAATGGCATCAATCCGTTCAAAAACAATATCCAGTTCACCATTGCCATCCACAGAATGGAACTTGTGCATACTCATATAGAATTCAGCAACCGGTCTGGTTTTATCTTCATATTCCTTGAGCCGGTAATTGATAACATCCATGCTTTTATCGTCGGAGCGATTTTCGCGGCTGGCACGATCTGAAAGACGCTCTACAAGGATTTCGCGGGGAACTTCGAGACAAATCATTGATGTCAGCGAAGAATTCATCCGAAGCATCAATCCTTCGAGAATATAAGCCTGAACAACAGTACGTGGAAAACCATCAAATAAATACCCATTGGCATCAGGATTCATTTTGATTTTATTTTCAATAATCTGAACAATGATGTCATCGTCAACCAGCCCCCCTTTTTCGATGACTTCTTTTGCCTGACGGCCCAGAGCAGAGTCATTGGCAATTTCTTCACGAAGCATATCACCGGTAGAAATATAGGTGAGCTTATACTTTTCAAGCAACTTTTTGGATTGGGTTCCTTTTCCACAACCCGGAGGGCCAAACAAAGCAATATTGATCATGGGTTATTCAGCAATTTTGTAAATATCGCGCAAATTGCGGCCTTTGCCATCATAATCGAGTCCAAAACCGATAATAAAATCGTTTGGAATTTCGATACCGACATAATGAATGTAATAGTTATGCTTAAACGCTTTTGGCTTATAAAGCAACGTTGCAATAAGAACATCACGAGCTCCTGCGGCCTTGAGTTTATCTTTGGCCATCAGCATAGTCAATCCCGAGTCAATAATATCCTCAACAATCACGATGGTCCGGTCTTCAACATCGACATTGAGACTCATGAGTTCGCGCACGGAGTTTGAGCTTTCGGTTCCTTCGTAACTGGCCAACCGAACAAAAGTAACATCACAATCGCCCTGAAAACGAGTAATCAACTCCGACGCAAAAACAAATGCACCATTGAGTACAACAATAAATAATGGATTTTTATCTTTAAGATCCTCATTCATTCTTGCTGCCAGCTTTTCGATGGCATCAACAATATCGTTGTGTTTCAGATACAGATTGAACTGCCGGTTGTGTACAGTTACAGAGTTCATATTTTCAAATTAAGATGCAAATTTAATGAATAAAACCGGATTATAGTTGGTTTTTCCTATCGAACGCAAATCAATATACAGCGATAAAAAAGCACGCCCTGTAACAGAATGAAAAATAGAGAATCATCATTACGAAATTATTATTATGTTTGTAGGTTAAAACAAAACTGTATGGAAGCAAAAGTGAGCATAATCATGGGCAGTATGTCTGATTGGCCTGTTATGGAAAAAGCCGCACAATTTTTCGAAGAAAACATGATCCCGTTTGAAGTACAGGCATTATCGGCACACCGCACACCGGAGCAGGTTGAAATATTTGCAAAAAACGCAGCTAAAAAAGGCATAAAAGTGATTATCGCCGCAGCCGGCATGGCAGCTCATTTACCCGGAGTAATTGCATCCATGACATCCATTCCTGTGATTGGTGTTCCCATAAAAAGTTCTTTCGAAGGACTTGATGCTCTGCTGGCCATTGTTCAAATGCCTCCCGGCATTCCTGTGGCCACGGTTGGAGTCAACGGTGCACTCAATGCCGCTATTCTGGCAGGACAAATACTTTCCATTGCCGATACTGACCTGAATAAACGAATGATTTTATACAAGGAAAACCTGAAGAAAAAAGTCATTCAGGCCAATGAAGAGCTCAAACAAGTCAGTTTTAAATTCAAAACAAATTGATTATTCAGAATTAAATATGAATAACAAGTCAAATCAAATATAAAAAAAGTTGTATGAAAAAAACGCTCTTTGTCATTTTGATAACAATATGTTTTTCGGCAGCACAGGCGCAATATCACACATTCAATGCATCCATGGCAGGGATGGGCGGCAGTGGAATCGCCATCGATGAATTCCAGGCCGGAATGAACAATCAGGCGGCCTGGGGCGGACTTGAATCAATAAATATTGGTATCGGATACAATTCCAGATTTATGCTCAAAGAATTATCAGATCGTTACTTGTCTTTTGCCATGCCACTGGGAAAAGACAAAGGCGTATTGGGATTGAATCTGAATCAGTTCGGATATTCTCAATTTAATATTACAAAAGCAGGAATTGGTTTTGCGCGCAGATTCGGGCCCGATTTTTCGGTCGGCGTTCAATTTGACGCCATCCATGCCGGAACAGCCGATGAAATGTATGGAAGTACGACCGCATTTACTTTTGAAGGCGGATTTCAATACCGGTTGAATAATAAAATTGCGTTGGGAACATCTGTATTCAATCCCGTACAAGTGAAACTGAATGAAACCACAGGAGAACAACTGCCGGCATCTATTAGTCTGGGAATGACATTTTCGCCAGATAAAATACTGATGCTATCGGCCGATGTGGTTAAAGAACAATACGAACCCGCATCGCTGCGGGCTGGATTCCGTTATCTGATGGGCGAGACGTTTTGTCTCCGCGCCGGGTTTTCGACCGGTCCGTTTTTGGTATCAGGCGGCGCCGGCTTAAAATTCAACACACTGATGATAGATATCTCTACCGCTTATCATCAGGTTTTAGGCATCTCGCCATCCATTACAATTTCATATGCATTTGATAAAAGATAATGATGAATAAACCACTATATTGGCTCCTGCTGTTATTTTTTACTTCCCTGCCATTCTTTGTTCAGGCACAGGAACCTATTGACAGCACAAATGAAAACACCATTGAAGACCGCATTGAAAATATTGCGGAAAACACTGATGCGGAAATCGACTATTCAAGTCTGACAGAGACTCTCAAATACTTCCGTAAGCACCCGCTCAATCTAAACCGGGCAGACAGAGAAGAACTCGAAGAACTCGGCCTTTTAAATGCAATACAGATTGACAATCTGCTCCGCCACATTGAGAAAAACGGCGCACTGATTTCGCTATATGAATTACAAAGCATCGATGGATTTGATCTTGCAACAATATATTCCATTTTGCCTTATGTGAAAATTTTTGGCGACAATGAACGAAAAACATGGAATCTGAATGAAATCCTGAAACAATCAAAAAGCACATTATTTGTGCGATATACAAATATACTTCAGGAACAGGCCGGTTATGCGCCTATCAGCGACAGTGCGCTAGCCGAAAGTCCAAATTCAAGATATCTCGGCAGCGATTACAAACTTTATACGCGTTATAAATTTGCGTATTACAACATGCTTAGTTTTGGCATCACAGCCGAGAAAGACTATGGTGAGGAATTTTTCAGCGGAAATCAAAAGCAAGGATTTGATTATTATTCGGCTCACTTTTTCATCAGAGACATTGGGCCACTGAAAACATTAGCCATAGGCGATTATTCGCTGCAATTCGGACAAGGACTTGCTCTGTGGTCAGGACTATCTTACGGGAAATCGGCCGAAGCAATAAACATAAAAAAAAGTGGGCGCGGTATCTCACCTTACAGTTCGGTTGATGAAAACCTGTTTATGCGCGGTTTTGCGACCCAATTCAATTTAAAACCATTTTCCATTTATGCCTGGGTCAGCCGCAAAATGCTGGATGCCAACGTTGAAAGTGGAGATTCGATGAATACCGAAGAGTTTGTAATAACAAGTCTTCAGGAATCAGGACTGCACAATACCCAATCGACCATTGTTGACAAAGATCAGATCAGTGAGCTCATTGCCGGCGGCCGCATAGAAACATCAATGCAAAGAGTAAAACTTGGAGCTATGGGCTACTACACACATTATGGACAATCCATTGCGCCGGGAGATCAATTATACGAATACTACAATTTTTCAGGAAACGAGAATCTGAATTTTGGTCTTGATTATAGCTGGATTATTAAAAACGCAAACTTTTTCGGCGAAGCAGGTATAAGTAAAAACGGAGGCAAAGCTTTTTTAAACGGAGTGATGCTTTCACCCGACAGGTTGTTTACCATATCTATACTTCACCGCTATCTGGAACCCGACTACCACGTATTTTACGCTTCCGCCCTGCAAGAAGCATCCACCCTCAAAAATGAGCACGGTCTCTATCTTGGCGACGAGCTGAAATTCTCACGCAAATGGCGCTTCAACAGCTATGTTGATTTGTTTACATTTCCCTGGCTGCGCTATGGCGTTGATGCGCCTTCCAGCGGAATAGAAATGCTGGCTCAGATCAATTTCAGGCCAACCAAAAGAGCCGAATTTTACGGTCGTTTCAAGCAGGAAAACAAAGAAATGAGTGTAACACAGGAGCATATTTCGATTCTGGAGCCAACCATTAAGCGCTCATACCGCATCAATGCTTCATTTCCAATATCTGAAAGCATCACACTTAAATCACGTGCCGAATACCTGACATTTCAGGAAGGCGATGGCGATCAGCGGGATGGCTTTCTGATTTATCAAGACATCAATTTCCGCAAACCAGGCAGCCGGATCAATTTCAGTGCACGATACGCCCTGTTCGACACAGACACATACGATGAACGTATATATGCCTATGAAAATGATGTATTGTATGGATATTCCATTCCCGGATTCTACAGCAAAGGCAGCCGTGTATATCTGCTGATCAGATGGACAGCCACCAAACATCTTGATTTCTGGGCACGCATAGCGCACACCAACTATGTAAACAAGGATGTAGTTGGCAGCGGACTTGAAGAGATTCAGGGACCTTCGAAGACTGAATTAAAGATTCAGATGCGGGTTACATTTTAATGCTCTTTCAAAAATTGTTTTATTTTTGTCGAAGAAAATTCACTAAAACTCTCAAATTATGTTCAAAAATCATCCGAAAGGATTATTAATCCTTGCCTTGGCAAATATGGGAGAGCGATTTGGCTACTATACCATGTTAGCCATTTTGACTCTTTATATTCAAGCGAAGTTTGGTTTATCATCAACAAACACCAGCTTAATTTACGGAACATTTCTATCGCTTGTTTATTTCCTTCCTTTGCTTGGAGGTATTCTTGCTGACAAAGTGTTGGGATACGGAAAAACGATTCTTCTCGGAATTGTAGTAATGTTTAGTGGTTATCTGCTACTTGCATTACCTTCTTCGGCCAATACTGCCGGTTATATTATGATGTTTGGAGCATTGTTTTTAATAGCTCTTGGAACTGGCTTTTTTAAAGGTAATTTGCAGGCGTTGGTTGGTAATCTTTATGAATCAGACCTTTACAAAGGTAAAAGAGATATTGCCTTCTCGATTTTCTACATGTTTATTAATATTGGGGCCTTCTTCGCTCCGAGTGCAGCAAATTCAATAAACAATGCAATTCTTGCGCAAAGTAATTATACCTACGATGCAAACATTCCGAAAAACTATGTTTCACTGAATGACGAAGTTGTTGATAAAACAGCTTTTTGCGCTGATTTGTTTTCAAATGAGAAAGATGCAGCAAAAATGACCGGAAAAGACAGTGCCGCTGTTATTTCAAAAGCCAAAAAGAAAGATGGTGTAATTTTCCAGGAAGACAAAGATAAAATATTGCTTAAGCTCAAAACAGCTGGTTTGGTTCAGCTTTCAGCAGCAAATCAACTACCCGATTCCATAAAAATTTCTTCTGAAGAATACAGAGTGTTTAACAGTAACATGGAATCTGATAAAGCAGCCAAAGAAAAAGTAATTGCAAAAGTGAACAGTATTACTGTTACGGATCCAAAATTAGGTGGAGATCCAAAAAAACCGGATGCTTTTGCTTCAAATTTTGCCAAAAAGTATGTGAACGAATCTCTTTCAAAATCATACAATCTTGCATTTGGAGTTGCCTGCATAAGCCTCGTGCTTTCTCTATTGATTTTCTTAGGCTTCCGCAAAACATGGAAGTCCGTTGACAAGACACATAAACAACAACTTAAGGAAGCTGCCAAAACCGGTGATAGTTCCAATGTTGTAATTTTGACCAAAGCTCAGGTTCGTGAAAGAATGATTGCTTTGTTCCTTGTATTTTTTGTCGTCATTTTCTTCTGGATGTCCTTCCATCAAAACGGATTATGTATGACATTTTTTGCCAGAGACTACACAGTCAGCACAATTTCTCCGACAACGAATATGTTGTTCACATTGCTGGCATTACTTCCATTCATACTGTTTACCTATGGAATTTATCTTGCCACCATGGGATTGTTTGGCGGAAAACGCTCGCCTGGCATGGGAATTCTTCTTTCTTTCATAGGACTTGGTGGTCTTGCAGCCTACTACTTTATTGTAGTAAAAGATGCTGTTGGAATTGTACCCATTACGCCACAGATATTCCAGCAATTTAATCCACTATTCATTGTCTTGCTCACCCCGCTTTTTGTGGCATTATTCACCTACCTGGGAAGAAAAGGCAAAGAACCTTCAGCACCGCGAAAAATCGGTTATGGTATGCTGATCGCCGGCCTTGGATTTATAATTCTGCTAGTCGCATCTCTTGGGCTTCCAGCTCCATCCGATATTCAAGGCGTATCCAATGTTTTGGTATCTCCGGTATGGCTGATTGGCACTTATTTCACATTAACCATTGCGGAACTCTTCCTTAGCCCGATGGGATTGTCATTTGTAGCTAAAGTTGCTCCTCCCCAGTACAAAGGTATGATGCAAGGTGGCTGGTTAGCTGCAACAGCTATTGGAAATTATCTTGTTGGTATTCTGGGAACTTTCTGGGACAAATTACCAATGTATGCTTTCTGGGGCGTTCTGGTTGTTTGCTGCCTGTTATCAGCCGCTTTCATTTTCTCAATTATGAAGCGTCTGGAAAAGGCAACCAATTAAAATTCTTACATTCTAAAAGGCTGCTTTTTGGCAGCCTTTTTTTTAGCAATGAACAATTATACACCCATAATCAAACCCTTCACCCTCCTCTCCGACTACCTCCGCCAGACCTATGGCGGGCGACTGCAAAAAGTCAGTGTCGATGCGGGATTTACATGCCCCAACCGCGATGGAAGCGCCGGAATCGGGGGCTGTACCTATTGCGACAACAGCGCCTTTAATCCTTCGTATTGCTCGCCGCTAAAAAGCATCCGGCAACAGGTATTGGAAGGAATTGAATTCCATGCAAAAAGGTACCGCAAGGCGCAGCAATTCCTTGTTTATTTTCAGCCGTTCTCGAATACATATGCCACTACTGAAAAACTCCACTCCCTATATTCAGAAGCTCTTGCCATTGAAAACGTTGCAGGAATCAGTGTCAGTACCCGCCCTGATTGCTTTAATCGTGAAACGGCAGAATTACTTGCCGGCATTGCCGATAATAAAGTTGTTCTGCTGGAACTGGGAATCGAAAGTGTCCGCGACAAAACACTGCAGCGAATCAACCGGGGACATGATTTTGAATGCACAAAAAAAGCATTTGCACTCGCCGCAGAATATGGACTTTTTGTAACCGGACATTATATTATAGGACTTCCCGGCGAAAGCCGCAATGAAATACTGTCCGATGTGTCGATATTGAATAATCTTCCGATGAACGCGCTGAAGCTTCATCAGTTGCAGATAGTGCGAAATACAGCCATGGAGAAAGATTATTTGATTCACCCGAAGGACTACCAGCTGTTTGAGCTCGCCGAATATGTCGATTTTATTGTTTCATTTGCAGAACTGCTGCGACCGGGCTTGCTGATTGACCGCTTTGCAGGCGAAGTCCCACCAACATTTCTGCGTGCCCCAGACTGGGGATTGATTCGTTACGACCAGGTTTTGAAAATGATTGAAAAAAAATTTGTGGTGCGCAATACGCATCAAGGCGCAAACTGGAAGATGTAAGAATTATGAGTGGGTGACCTTCGACGGAGTTAACCCACTGCCGACATTTCGACGGAGTTTATCCTGCAGGACGCAGGGCTCAATGTGACAGCGGCGGGGCTCAGGATAAAATTTTTGTTTTGTGATCAGATTTCTAAATAAAAAAAGCCCCTTGCGGGGCTCACGTTATCTGTTATGATTTGGAGGGGCTTATTGGGGGTGAAAAAGCAAATTTATTTTCGCGTCTTCCACGAAACAAAGATACATTGGTTAGCAAACAGATTTTTTTTACTTATTTATCATGCAGCATTTTGTGACCTTTTGCAACAACCAATAAAAAATAAATTGAAAAGTCACGCGAACAGATCCTATATATATTTGTATATCAGATTCTTATCATTGCTGATTATTTGTTTGTTAAAACAAAGGTCGAATGAAGCATCCATGGGTGCAACTTATCAAATACAACTCAAAAAAAACAAATAAAATACTGTATAACAAGACTTTAATCAGGAAATACAACACAATAATCAAAAGAAGATAACTTATACCTTTCTAA
>DAOPKE010000088.1:0-11219 GCA_035390965.1 Bacteroidales bacterium
CAAAAAAAGCGGACATCTTTCGAAGCCCGCCTTTCCCTTTACTTCAGATTGTTTTATAAACTGAAAGTATTCATTTCGCGGATAATTTCTTCGGGATCCTGCAATAATTCAGGATGCTTGTCGAGATGTATCAGCGCCGAAATCGGCAACTTGGCTACATGAAATTCCGGTCCGCCATCGGCATCCGGAGTCTTGACAACAAGCAATGAACCTGTTTTCAGAATTATGTTTTTTGCAGACGAAGATTCAAGTTTAAAACGCAGGATTGCTTTTCCAAGTTCGACATTTTTATCGCTGTCACCAATCAACATGCTGTAAATTTCATCGATGCGCTCGTGAACCTGCCTCATTGACATTGGTTCTTTCGAAATGCCCATGCGCTCGCTGGCTCTTTCGGCTTTTTTATTGGGATTGTAGAATGTAAATCCTGAGGCCTCAAGAATATCGAGCAATGCTTCATGCACTTTGTCAATGCTCTTTTTGTCTTCGGTATCGATAAAGATATTTACCGGCAAATGGCGCTTCAGCTCACGCTTTTTATACGTCGAGTTGATGGAATTAAACGAAATATATTCACTGAATGCATTTTGCAAAATATAGATCTGATCTTTCAAACGCTGCAGTTCTTTCACGTGATTTTTTTCGAGTTTGCCGATTTTTTCCTTGTAATACTCATAGTATTGCTTCATCATGGCGTTCTGCGGGCCTGCAGCAACCAGTCGTTTACCTTCGTCGATGTCGGTAAAGTTCTGGAAATTCTCAATGAATTTATCGGCCAGCATTTGTGCCTGATTGTCGTACTGTGCAGGGTATTTCCACGAATTGCGCGGGTTCAGGATTTTCGGATCAATGTCGCTCAGCTGTTTTGGAATCTGTAAACCGAAGAAAGGCATTTCTTCCATTGGTGCTTCATCGATGCTGCCATCAAGAATGGCATCAATAATTTTGCGGGTCACCGGCAAATCAATGCGACGTCCTGTTCCATACGGACCTTCGATCCAGCCCGTGTTTACAAGATATGCGGTAGCTCCGTGCAAATCCATCTTTTTGGCCAGTTCCTGCGCATAAGTTGCCGGATGCAACAACAGAAACGCTGCTCCAAAACAGGCCGAGAATGTTGGCTGTGGCTCTTTCACCCCACGTTCGGTTCCTGCCAGCTTGCTGGTGAATCCGCTCATGAAATAATACATGGCCTGGTCACGCGTGAGTTTTGCCACCGGAGGCAACACACCGAAAGCATCGGCGGTGAGAAAAATAACTTTCTTCGGATGCGTGCCACGTGAAACCGGAGTTACGATATTCCGAATGTGATAAATCGGGTACGAAACGCGTGTGTTCTCGGTTTTGGACTGGTCTGAAAAATTGATTTCACCTGTTTTTTCATCATAAACCACGTTTTCCAGCAAAGCATCGCGCTTGATGGCATTGTAGATATCGGGTTCGTTTTTCTTACTCAGATTGATGCATTTTGCATAGCAACCGCCTTCGAAATTGAAGACGCCATCATCGTCCCAGCCATGTTCATCGTCGCCGATGAGAAAACGGTCCGGATCGGCCGACAATGTGGTTTTTCCGGTGCCGCTGAGTCCGAAGAAAATGGCGGTGTCGCCGTTTTTGCCCATATTGGCCGAACAATGCATGGCAGCCATTCCGCGCAAAGGCAGAAAATAATTCATGATGCTGAAAAATCCTTTTTTGATTTCTCCACCGTACCACGAGCCACCAACCACCGACATGCGTTCTTTTATGTTGAATGCTACATACACATCGCTGTTGAGCTTATGTTTTTCCCAATCGGGATTAACCGTTTTGCAGGCGTGCAGCATAACGAAATCAGGCTTAAAATTGGCCAGCTCAGTTTCAGCCGGACGAATGAACATGTTTTTCACAAAATGTGCAGCCCATGCTACTTCAGTAACTATCCTGATTTTCAGGCGGGTGTTTTCATTGGCTCCCAAATAGGCATCCTGAACGTACAATTTTTTTCCATCCAGCTGCTTCTGACTGGTTTCGAGCAATTCTTTCCAGACTGCTTCCGAAATAGGTTTGTTGTCGCTCCCTTTGCGACCTTCGCCGGCCCACCAGATGTTGTCGGCACTTTCCGATTCATGAACAATATATTTGTCTTTCGGCGAACGGCCGGTAAATACACCGGTATCAACATTCACCGCTCCCAGATTGGTAACGAACCCCCGTTCAAACCCTTCTAACTTTTTGTCGGTTTCGTGCTTGAATAATTCGTCGTAGGAAAGATTGTAATACAATTCGCCAACCGAATTTATTCCGTATCCGGCCAGCTCTTTCTTGATTTTTGGCAACAGTTTTTCCATAAGGCGCTTTTTTGCAAAATTAAAAAGTCAAAACCACTTTATTGTAAAAAATGTATCAGCTTTTTACCTGTTTTTTAAAAATTTGTATTTTTGCCACTTTGACGTAGGATGTTTTGATCGTTTTCTGTCGTTTCAGACTTCAGTATTCAGCTAGTCAGCATTCAGCTTCCTGACATTTTACCGTCAGCTTGTACAGGCCAACAATCACACCTGCTGACGTGGAATCGTCAGGAATTGCAATATTTAGAGAAAAATCATCCAAACACCCAACGATTCCGGGTCCGCACCACTGCGCCGAAAGAAGACTCTCGGACGCCAAAATGTTGGGTGCGTATACTACGCTGGGCGCGCGTCTCTGCATGCAACGTTTCACGTTGACGCGTGACTTACCGACTCAAAGGTGCTTCGCACACATTGTTCCTGGGGCCTTTGGCCCAAGGCTAACATATTTTGCGCTGGAATTTACTCCGCCGAGGCGGAGGCGCATCCTATGGCACTTCGTAGCTTTCTTTTTTGCCTTCGGCACATTGTGCGTTGAGCCATGAACCGCATGCCCAATACAGAGTGGGAATCAGAGCGAGAGCGAAGCTTAGCCAAACTGCATGCCTTACGCCTCATTGATTTTCATGACGCAACTCATGCAATCGTATTCGAGTCTGAATAATTTTTCTCCTTGTGCCAGGTGTTGCGGATCGAGCTCCGGTTGCGCCTTTTGATATGTCGGACAACATCCGGTTTCATAACGTAAACACAATTTCGTAGTCATCAGAGTTTGTCCTGAATGATCATCACTCAGCTCAAACGCCGGCTCCGTTTTCACAACGCCATGTCGTTTGTAAAACCGCGCTGAAAGCGCGTTTGAAATGTTGCTGCGGTAATCCGTTTCGTTTTCGAAATAAGGAGTGTCGTTTGGAACAATTTGTTTTTCTTCGCGCACATACGCCGAAAGCAGCATCTGGTCAAATTCTTCGAATGCTTCACGCCGGATGCGGTTCAACTCCCCTATCGGAAAAAACAACGGACTCCCCCACTTCAAATCGAATGAAGCTACATCGTAAAACGTAGATCCGGTCTTGCTTAGCTGCGTTTTTATGGTGTCTGATGCTTTCTGTCCGTCGCGCGCCGGAACTTTTTCAATTGCAATTTTTTTATTCAGCGAATACCTTCCATCATCAGTGCTGATGGTCAATTCAAAACCTTCGTCTGTTTCCCCGAAAATCATGTTCACCGGAATCCTGCGCGCAGAGCCAGCTGCAGCCAACTGCCGGTTAAATGCAAGATCGAGGTTCCTGTATATTTCTGTTCCTTTGGCTATATTAATCGGATCGTCCGAAAATATTTTTCCATTGTCGGCATACTGAACAGCAAAGCCCTTCAGCTCACCGTTTTCATCAAACCAGCAAAGGCCATCGCCATTGGAAATTTCAGGACAGTTATCTATTTTAATGAAATTCCAGCCCGACTCACTCACCTGCCCCAGCCGCTTTCCGAGCGACTTTGAAGTATGTGCCGACACTTTTTCGGTGCGTCCGTGCAGAAAATATTCCGTGAATCCGCGATTGAAGGATTTTTCCGGATCGGGCTCAAAGTTAGGCTGGCAGCGCCCCAGCGACGATATCTTGTATTTTTCGTTGTGCTCAATTATTTCATCCAGCTTGCGGCGATAGTGTGCAGTTATGTTTTTCACATAATTCATATCCTTCAGCCGGCCTTCGATTTTGAAAGTCGTAACGCCCGCCGCCATCATCTCTCCGAGGTGCGCACTGCGGTTCATGTCGCGCAGCGAAAGTGCATGTGTGTTGGATTCAATAATATTTCTTTTGTCATCAAGAATATCGTATTTCAGGCGGCACGGCTGGGCGCATTCGCCCCGGTTTCCACTGCGGTGACCGTGAAAGGCGCTCATATAGCATTGTCCGCTGAAACTCACACAGAGCGCACCATGCACAAAAGCTTCGAGCTCAATATTTGTCTGCGACCTGACTTCAGCTATTTGCTTCAGCGACAATTCGCGGGCAAGAATCACCCGGCTGAAACCAACATCCTGCAGGAATTTTATCCGACGGACATCATAGTTGTGTGTCTGCGTGCTTGCATGCAACGCAATGGGTGGCAGATCCATTTCGAGAATTCCCATATCCTGCACTATCAGCGCATCGGCACCGGCATTGTAAATATCGTGAATCAACTTCTCGGCTTCGGCCAGTTCATCATCATACAAAATGGTATTCAGCGCCACATATACTTTTGCATGAAAGCGATGCGCATAGTTGCACAGCGTTTCAATGTCGGCGGTTGAATTTCCTGCAGCCGCGCGGGCACCGAATTTCGGCGCACCGATATACACCGCATCTGCACCAAAATTAATGGCGGCCATACCATGTTCCGCATCGCGCGCGGGACTGAGAAGTTCACACCCCTCAAAGCGTTCTGAACCCTTCGAGGGGTTACTTATTAGCAGAGATTCCATCATTTCCCCGTCAGTTTTTTAATTACCTCAATCAGCCGGTTTTCATCAAAAGGTTTTGTGATGTAGCTATCCATGCCAACTTTAAGGAATCTTTCCTCATCGCCTGAAATGGCGTATCCGGTGATGGCAATGATGGGGGTGTGAATGCCGCTCTGAGTCTCCTTTTCGCGAATAATCCGGGTGGCTTCGAAACCATCCATCTGCGGCATCTGGCCATCCATCAGAATAATATCGTATTTCTCTGCGTCGTATTTTTCAAGTGCCTGCAGACCATTGTAGGCCGAATCGACAATCATTCCCTTGCTGCTCAGAAAACCTTTCAGATACATCTGATTCAGTGCATCATCTTCAACCAGCAAAACTTTGCATTCGCTTTGAACGGGCTCATCCGTAACGATATTCGTTTCTTCGGCATCGCTCAAAGGCGCATTGAACGGAATTGTAAGAATAAAGCGGCTGCCGTGTCCAAACTCACTTTCAACTTTGATGTCGCCGCCCATCATTTCGGCAAAACTTTTTACAATGGCCAGTCCAAGCCCGGTTCCTGAGAATTTTTTGGTGGTGGAACTGTCAAGTTGAGTAAACGAATGGAAGAGTTTTCCAAAATCCTCTTTTTTGATTCCGATTCCGGTATCTGACACTTCGGTGGTGATTATAGTTTGACCATCTTCGGCTGTCGACGCCGAAACATGCAGTATAACAGAACCCTTGTCGGTGAACTTCACTGCATTTCCGGTCAGGTTAATAACCATTTGTCTGAACCGGTTTCCATCGCCCCGCAGACGGGCAGGAACAGAAGCATCTTTGCGTATTTCGAACTTAATGCCCTTGCCTTCGGCCACCGATTTGTACACAGAACTGACCTCACCGAAAACGGCATTTACATTAAAGTCCTTGTCTTCGAGTTCAATGCGGTTTGCTTCGATTTTAGAAAGATCGAGAACATCGTTTATAATATGCAACAGATTGTCGGATGAAGTGAGTATGGCTTCTACAATTTCCTGAACATCTTTGTTGAAATTGGTTCTGGACAGCGTTTTAGCCATACCGACGATGGAATTCAGCGGATTACGGATTTCGTGACTGACATTGGCGAGAAACTCCGATTTGGCTTTATTGGCGGCTTCGGCAAATTCTTTTTCTTGAATAAGTTGCTCTGTTTTAACTTTTTCGCTGATATCGCGGCAAACAGCAACAATCTCATTTTTCCCGCTAATAGCATTTTTCACAAGCTTTACCGATGATTCATACCAAACAAACGAACCATCTTTCATCATCACACGATGTTTTAACAAAGGCAAATCACAACCTGACAAAATATGTTTCTGCGACTCCAGAATAGAAGGCAAATCATCAGGATGAATAAAATCAAAAAAAGTATGTTGAATAACATCTTCAGCATCAAATTTCTTAATTCTGCCGCTGCCGGGCGATAAATATGAAATAATACCACTTTCAGCGTCAAAAGCAACAATCATGTCGTTTGAATTCTCCGTAATCAATCTGAATTGTTCACGGCTTTCAAGCAATTCCTTCATCACCCTTTGACGCGCAATATGCGACCACATGGCCGATCCGAGAATGGTCAGCTGTTTTATGCATTCGTCGTAGTATTCATCTTCCTTGTTTCCAACGCCAAGCACTGCAACAATCCTGTCATTATCAAAAACCGGAACAGATAAATGTCTTTTGAGTGTAACATGGCCTTCGGGATATCCTTTTTTCCACGGATTATCAGCTGAATAATCATTGGTGATTACAGGTTTCCGCTGACGCACGGATTCGCCCCAGAGCCCGGTTTTATCGACCAGATATTCGCGTGGAGCATCACTTACATTGCATTCCTCCATGGCGCTTTTCGACCAGGCATGCATGGTGAGGACATCCTCTGTTTCATTCAAAAAGGCAAGATAACCGATTTTACTTCCAGTCAGGCTGATAACTTCCTCAAGGACAAAATTAGTAATCTCGTTCAATGGAGCATTAATCATTTCACTGAGCTGAAGCAAAGCCATGGTGCGGCGTGCATTTATATTCTGCATCTGTTCAGCTTTCTTACGCTCAGTGATATCGGTCAGAGACGTTATCCGAAGCTTGCGTCCATCGCTGAATTCGGCATGCCTTGGCATGATTTCAACAGGAATTATTGTACCATCGCGGCGAATTATTTCAGCTTCGTATTTATCGGTTTTTTCACCAAGCACATTATTCAGTACTTTTTCTTTGTAAGCCGGCGAAATATAATCGATGATGTTTTTACCGACAAGTTCCTTTTCATCAGTGTAACCCGACATTTCGAGCATGGCAATGTTTACATCTACCACAATGCCTTTATCATGAAAAATCAATCCTTCCTGAGAGCATTCGAAAAACATCCGCAGCCGGCTCTCGCTTTTATTGAGAGCTTCCTGCGCCAGAATGCTTTCGGTAATATCCTTGGCAAAACACTGGTAGGTACCATCCGGCATTAAGCGCGAACTCATTTCGATGTGAACCAGATTCCCTTTTTTGTGTTTTAATAAACGTCGCTTGGTCAATGTTTTTCCCGTCAGCAAAATATCATAGCGCAAAGGTTCTGCATCCAGAACATTGGACGTGAAAAGATCTTTCATGTTCAGCTTCAGTAACTCTTCGCGTGAATAACCGGTTAACTCGATGGTGGCCTCGTTTACATCCATAAACTGTCCATTCGAATCACCATGAAAAAAAGCTTCGGGCGCCAGCGCCAATACTGTTCGTATTTTATGCTCACTTTTGCTAAGCGCCTCTGTTATCTTTTGTCTTTTGTCGAATTCTTGTTCCAAACGTGCTTTTTCTGTCCGGATGACAAGGTTGTTATAACCCGATTCTGAAATATATGTAGCAATCTGCCCCAAAAAGGACGTTGCAAGCAATAAATCTTTTTCACTGATAACTTTAACCTCTTCAAAAGCCCTGATATATTTTTCTTCGTTGAAGCCATATTTTTTTGCCTGAGCTCTGAAAAAAGAATTGTCGGGCTTTTCCAAAAGCAATTGTCCGGTTGTGATACAAGCAATCAGTTTATCCTGAATAAATATGGGCGTAGCACAATCGTACATGCCGTTTCCGCATTTTTCTATCACCAACTGCCCTTGTCTTTCCAAACGATCAAACAGCTTGCGGTTGCAAATCAAGCAATGCTTTGCTGCTTCGGGATAAGCCATGTGAAAATCCGTGCAAACTTTTTTCCAACCGGTTTTAAATAGAATAGTTTGATCCGGGTATTCAAATAAACCTATCGTTAACCCGGTTATTTCTGTAAATTTTTCCGATAATTCCTTCAACATACCAATATCTACCAAATCGGTCAGCTTGAATGAATTGTTTTCTAATGGATTTAGTTCGTTTGCATTGGATTGCATAAAAATAAATTATGCTGCAAAGATACCATTTCACGAAGCTATATCCAACAACTCTGATTATTTTTGGTAATAATTTAAAAGTGTCCCTGTTTTTTCATCAAGTAAAAAGATGCTATATTTGAACTTTATATACTGATTTTTATGAAATGGCAAGGCAGACAAGGAAGCTCAAATGTTGAGGACAAACGCGGCAAATCAAAAGGTTTGCTGGGCGGTGGCATTGGCACTATAATAATTATTATTGTTATTTATCTGCTTGGTGGCGATCCAAGCGGTATTATGCAAAATGCAACAGATCCGTCGAATCAAACTACCGAAGAATACAATCCATCGGCAAAAGAACAGGAACTGGCCGAATTTTCATCGGTTGTTTTAAAAGAAACCGAAGATACCTGGACAAAATTATTTAATGAACAAGGCAAATCATACCGGTGTCCGAAACTGGTTTTGTTTTCCGAAGCAGTTCAATCGGGATGTGGCGCAGCCAGTGCCAATTCAGGCCCTTTCTACTGTCCGGCCGATGAAAAAGTATATATTAATCTGCAATTTTTCGAGGAACTGGGATCGCGGTATGGTGCTCCCGGCGACTTTGCCATGGCCTATGTAATTGCGCACGAAGTGGGCCACCATGTTCAGCTTTTGCTTGGCATCAATGAGAAATATGAATCATATCGCAACCGGCTCAGTGAGACCGAATTCAACAAAATGACCGTTCGGCTCGAACTGCAGGCCGATTATTTTGCAGGGGTATGGGCTCATTATGCCGAACGCATGAATCTGCTCGAAGAAGGCGACCTCGAAGAAGCGCTCACTGCCGCCAGTGCCGTAGGCGACGACCGCCTGCAGAAACAGGCCCAGGGTCATGTAAATCCCGACACTTTTACACACGGAACCTCGGAACAGCGCAGCCGCTGGTTTATGAAAGGTTTCCGCTCCGGCGATATGTACGGCGGCGACACATTTGCCGCAAGCGTACTATAACATCGCCAGCTATGCGAAGTATATACTTCGCATAGCGGCAAACTTTTCATAGCTGTTCCAGCTATGAAAAGTTTGAATGCACATAGCTCATCAACTCCGCCTCGGCGGTAGTCATCTGCTGATCGGCCATAGCTGCCTTATCCATCAGACGAATGATTTTTGCATGTTTCTTCGGATCATCAGGCATACGAAGCACCAGTTTTTTGTTTTTTGCCAGTTCAATAGCCGGTTGAATTTTTGCAGGATTGTAACCAAATTTTTTCGCCAATGCTTTGGCAAATAATTCTTCTTCAGTCGCAAAATAACCATCCGCTGCCATCACAATCAAGGCATTATTGAAGGCATAATCGCGCACATCCATCAGATCATCGGCTTTGTCAACACCAAATGCAATCAACTCATCGGGCACATTGCCGGCAATGCGCTGCTTATATTCTCCGATGGAATAAACACCATCTACAACCCATTCAAAAGCAGGACTGTTCACTTCAGAACCACAATACGGACATTTTATATCGGTTGTATCGGCAAGTGTTCCACCGCAATTCGGACACTGATGGGCATACAACAATCCGCGCGGTGGCTGAGCTCCGCGCTTTCGGCACAAAACAATTGTAGCAGACATTGTGCGAACCACCGGATCCATAATGGCTTCCACTTCTTCAGGATTATTTCGCTTCATTTCAATGCGCTGAAAGCTTTTTCGGACAAAGAAACCGAGATAATCATATTCGTTTTCGGCCCATGATGAAATTAAACTTACATCGTTGAGATAAAGCCGGTTGAATAATATTGGTGAATACGATTGAATATCCGTTTTTAGCCGCTGATATGCATCTTCAAGCATAAATCGTCGCGCCAATGCCGGGTTGAGCAATGCCGTGGCAACAGTATGTTGCAGAAACGCGTTACTGGCCTTGTCTTCGAGCTTCTGCACACAAAAAGCCGGATCGCCCGAATGTAACTGTTGGATTTTCAATTGCAGGTTGTTCTGCTTGTGCCCCATCGAATGACTGAGTGTATAATCATCTGCTTGTGTGATTTCACTCAGCACCCAGTCAAAATCACCGCTATTCACAACCGCTTTGCAATAAGGACAAATGCCGGTCTCACCTTCAATTTCCGGCAAAGCAGCGCCACACTGAGGACAGTTTGGATTTTCGTAAATATCGCCCGGCGTGAAACCCGATTTTTTTATAAAAGTCCAGTATTCTACAAACGATTCATAACCACCCGATGACAACCGCGGAATTTTTTCAGACACAAATTTATCATTCATGCTGGCATGCAGTGCCACATCAAGCACATCGTACTGCCCGTCGCGCCGATAATCGGCCATGGTGATTGAATGCAGATTAATATTCGTTAACTGATTGTGCTGTTGCAGTTTTTTCATCATGATGAACTGCACATTGAAACGCTGGTAAACGCCATCGCTGATGAACTTGCGTACTTTGCGCACATCCTGAGCCATCCAGGCATTCTGAATACCATAAAAAGCAATGTTAACCTTCTTTTTGAAGAATTCTTCGTTGAAATCAGGGTTCTGCTGCTTAAATTTAATGAATTTCAAATCGTCCCTCAAAGATTGAGGCGTTGGAACCTTATTGAGGACCGATGCTTGTCTGGCTTTTTTCTTAAATACAACAGCAAACAAAATTACAACTCCGACAGCAATGATGTTGTATGGAAACGGAAGGGCCATTAAAAGATAAATGATGATTTCAATAATTCCACCATCACCACCGCCACCGCCATAATCGCCGCCACCACCGCCACCGGCACGGGCAAAGAGTTCAGCCGATAGGCCTAAGAGAAATAAGATAAAAACTACTTTGAAAATTTCTGGAATTCTGCCTGATCTCATGAAATATTTCTTTGGTGTAAATGTATAAAGAAAATCATTTTCAGAATCACTTGGGGTCATGGAATTTCGAATGCCTTATTAGCATTGTATTCCGGTGTTCATATTTCAATGACAATTCAATCATATTTTGTTATACTTTTGCGCTTCAAATTCAAACAAAACTCTATGGAAAATCAGAAACAAGCCAA